>NZ_JBHILY010000010.1:0-48126 GCF_042193555.1 Bartonella sp. PS17NMGDW
AAGCCAATGTATGCATGTGCCATAGAGGACAACTCGCATTAGCTCTTACTCAATTGCCTGATTGGAAATATGAAATTGAACACATCTAAAAAATAAACTTGCAGATTTTTAAAAGTTGGAGTGCTTCACATGCCTTCCAGCCCCCCACCCATTTAATTAACATAAAAAAGAGAAAGGTAATGAGATGATATTTGATGATGGAGATAGATATGTAACGACACGTGAGTGTGCACAGCTTTTTAGTGTATCCACAACAACGATTCGCAATTGGGTGCTTCAGGGGTTGTTTCCGGAGCCATATAAGCTAGGGAGAGCAGTGAGATGGAGAAAAAAAGAGATCTTAGCCTTCACTCCAAAGAAAAATAAGGAGCAAATAAGAACAAATTAGGTAAAATTATATAAACTGTAGAAGGTGGTCTAAAAGGTGGTCTGAAAATGGCTATTTAAAGAAAAAATCTATATATTTCAATATGTTGAAGATGTAAAATGGTGCCCCCAGAGAGACTCGAACTCCCGACCCCCTGATTACAAATCAGGTGCTCTACCAACTGAGCTATAAGGGCGTAACCACGTAGGAGTTAGCACAAACTCACAAAAAGGAAAACAGAAAATTATCAAATTTTGTACATATTAAAAGAAAACTATATAACAAATAAAAAAATGACCAACTTATTTCCTATTTTACCACTCTTTACAGCAAGGTTGGAATTATCCTTATGTTGATATCTTATAGAATCTTTTATAGGAATTCACCATTTTGCTATTGAATTATGAATCTGAAGACTTTGATTGATGAGAAAGGTATTTTTCTAGCCAGTGAATATTATAATTACCATCAGCAACATCTTGATTATTAATAAGATCGCGAAAAAGAGGTAGTGTAGTTTTTATCCCATCGACCACAAATTCATCTAAAGCACGCCGTAAACGCATCATACATTCTAAACGGGTACGTCCATGAACAATCAGCTTTCCAATCATACTATCATAATAAGGAGGAATACGATAACCTGAATAAGCACCTGAATCAACACGAATCCCTAAACCTCCAGGTGTATGAAAATGTGTAATGGTTCCAGGTGATGGCGTAAAGTTAATAGGATCTTCTGCATTAATACGGCATTCAATGGCATGACCAGAAAAACAGACATCATCTTGTGTCACTGAAAGCTTGCAGCCTGATGCAATATGGATTTGTTCATGGACTAAATCTATACCTGTAATTGCTTCAGTTACAGGATGTTCGACTTGTAAACGCGTATTCATTTCGATAAAATAAAATTCGCCATTTTCATAAAGAAATTCAATAGTACCAGCTCCACGATATCCAAGTTGGGCACAGGCATTTGCAACAATACTACCAATTTTTTTTCGTTCAGTTTCACTAAGTGCAGGTGATGTAGCTTCTTCCCATACTTTTTGATGCCGTCGTTGCAGTGAACAATCGCGTTCTCCTAAATGAATAGCATTTCCCGCACCATCACCTATGACTTGAATTTCGATATGACGGGGTTTTTCTAAATATTTCTCTATGTAAACAGCGTCATCACCAAAAGCAGCTTTCGCTTCTGAACGCGTTGTTTTGAGAGCTATAGAAAATTCTTGTTCAGAATGAACGACTTTCATACCACGTCCGCCACCACCGGCAGAAGCTTTGATAATAACGGGATAACCAATTTCACGAGCGGTGCGTAAAGCATCAGATTCTTCAGTGACTGCTCCATCTGAACCGGGAACTACAGGAATACCAAGTTTTTTGGCGGTTTTCTTTGCTTCGATTTTATCGCCCATGATTCGGATATGAGTAGCTGTTGGACCGATGAATGTAATATCATGGGCTTCTAGAACATCTGCAAATTTTGCATTTTCAGAAAGAAAGCCATAACCTGGATGAACAGCATCAGCTCCTGTAATTTCACAAGCAGCAATAATTTGCTGAATACTCAAATAAGAATCGCGAGCGGGAGGAGGGCCAATACAAACACTTTCGTCAGCAAGACGAACATGCATTGCATCTGCATCAGCGGTAGAGTGAACAGCCACGGTTTTTATGCCAAGTTCTTTACATGCACGTAAAACGCGAAGAGCAATTTCTCCCCGATTAGCAATGAGGATTTTTCGAATCATGGTTGCCCCTCGCTTTATTCAACAATAATAAGTGGTTCACCAAATTCAACAGGTTGGCCATCTTTGACAAGAACAGTGGTTACCGTGCCTGAGCGTGGTGATGAAATTTGATTCATTGTTTTCATGGCTTCAATAATAAGTAATGTCTCTCCTTCAGAAACATTTTGTCCTACTTCTACAAAAGGTTGTGCACCTGGTGAAGGTGCAAGATAAGCTGTTCCAACCATCGGAGAGGTTATTGTGTTTTTTGATTTATCTTCTTGGATAGATTGTATAGGAGATTCAGTTGTTGGGACTGGAGAAGATGTTACAGAAAAAGTAGGAGTAGAAACAGGAGCATAGATTGCTTGCTCAGAAGAAGTTAAGGTATTTTGGCGTGAGACACAAATACGAAGCTCCCCTTGTTCAACTTCAATGTTCGTTAAATTGGTATCATTCAAAATTTCAGCAAGATCACGAATAATTTTCGTATCAATTGCGGTTTTTGCCGAATCCATTTTTTTTGTTGCCATTTTATTTCTAACTCCTTGATCAATGAAGATCGTCATTATCTCATTTTATGACCGAATATCTCTAGATTAGGGATGACATCTTTTGAGGCTTTAAAGATTTTTATTTCCTTTAAATCATTATACTTTGCAATTTAAAACTCGTATCTGCTTTACGCAAAATTGCACTTATAAGCCTGTTATCAAAAAAGAGAAAGCATAAAATTACCTCACTTACAGTATTCTTCCTAAAACTAATTAGGTATTCACCGTGTATTGTCTATCGCTTGTTTTAGAGTATCTTGTCTGGCTGCGCCAATGAATATTTTATTACCAATGATGTAAGAAGGTGTTCCCGTAATATGAAGTTTAGAGGCAATTTGGATATTTTCTTTAAAAGCGTTTTGTAGAGTGGGATCTTTTATTGCATTATGTAGTTTTTTTTCATCTGCTCCTAATGAAACAGCTACTTTAATAGCTTTAGCTTCATTTGCGCGACCCTGATACATTAAAAGCGTTTTGTGAAACTGAGGATATTTCTCTGGAAATTGTTTTCGAAATGCGTAGGCAACAGTATGGGCTGCCATAGAATCAGAGCTTAAAATTGGTAAATCCTTAATGATAACCTTTAAATCTGGATATTCTTTTATCAAGTCTTCTATATGTGAATAGGAACTTTTACAATACCCGCAGTTGTAATCAAAAAAATTGACAAGCACTTTTTTACCATTTGGGTTTCCCAAAATGGCGTCATGAGGAGAATGAAAAATTTCTTTTTCTAATAAATGGATGACAGAAGTTTGTATTTTGTTTTCGTATTCATTCTGTTTTTCTAGCTTATTTTGAAGAATAAGCTGCATTTCAATCAGAATTTCTGGATGAGTAAGAAGGTACTCTCTGACAATTTGTTGAATATGATGAGAATCAGTATGTGGTATCATTTTTTCTTTAAGCTTAGATAAAAAGCTAGAATCTTCCAAAAGTTGTGTTTTAAGCTTTTCTAAGCTTAAATGATTTTCTGTTTTTGAGTGTGATGTTGCGTTTGATAAAGAAGGTGAAAAGATTAAAATACTCGACATAACTGGGACTAAAATTTTTGAAAGAGGTGTTATTTTCGAATTTTGAGAGTGATGAGTCATCTGTGTACCTTCACATTTCCTAGTGTGTCATTGAGTGAACTATATGAAAAGCGTTATCTATGTGCAATAAAGCATTTAGCTATAGTGTGTATTTAAGAGTGAGAAAAAACATCAATTTTTCTCTAAAAAGACTTCATATGATGAACCTTGGCTTGGCAAGGATATTTTTTGTAAAAGATAAAAAAATTCTCTTTAATTTGTCAAATGTTGTTTTGATGTATAAGGGTATCAAAAGCTTTTTGTGCGTGTTTATTTTAGGAAAAAGTACGTTGATAATACAATGAAGAACCCTTGTATTATTTTTTCCTATTGCTTTATTGAGTACTGAGAAACAAACTTAAATAATGAAAAGTGAAATTATGAAAACCACAACACATTATGAACTGTTTATCATTGGGGGAGGGATAAACGGGTGTGGATTGGCAAGGGATGCAGCAGGACGCGGATTTAAAGTGGGATTGGCTGAAATGAACGATCTTGCATCTGGGACCTCAAGTGCGTCAACAAAGCTTATTCATGGCGGGCTTCGTTATCTTGAACATTATGAGTTCAAGCTTGTTCGTGAAGCATTGAAAGAACGCGAGATCATTTTACGTATGGCTCCACATATTGTGCGTCCTTTGCGTTTTCTTCTTCCTTATCATAAAGAATTGCGCCCTGCTTGGATGTTGCGTTTTGGACTTTTTATTTATGATTATTTAGGGAATTGGAATCAGAAATTATGGCGCAGTAAAACAATTAATTTTTCAAAAAAATTTCGCTCTACACTGAAGAAAGAATATCAGAGAGGTTTTGAATATTCTGATGCAAGAGTAGATGATGCGCGTTTAGTTATTGGCAATGCTCGTGATGCAGAAAAATGGGGCGCTGATATAAAAGTACGAACAGAAGTTCTCTCTTTAAAAAAAGAAGACAATAAATGGCGTATCGTTCTTCAAGACAAGTTAAGTAGCAAAAAATATAGTGTCACAGCTTCTTATGTCGCGAATATGACAGGACCTTGGATTGATCATGTTTTGGCAAGCATATTAGACTATAACGAACATCCACCAGTACGACTTGTTAGAGGTTCTCATATTTTGGTTCCCAAGCTTTATACTCATGATCGTGCTTATATTTTTCAAAATGGTGATGGGCGTATTATATTTGCTATTCCCTATCAAGAAGAATTTACCTTGCTTGGAACAACAGATTGTAATTATCAAGGAGATCCGGCTGACGTTCATATTACTGATACAGAAATTGATTACATTTGTGCAGCAGCCAGTGAATATTTCATACAACCAGTGTTGCCTGAAACAATAGTCTGGTCTTACTCTGGAGTTCGTCCACTCTATGATGATGGAGCTTCAAAAGCACAAGAAATTACGCGCGATTATGTTTTAAAAGAAATGGGAACAGGAACAACACCAAAGATTCTTAATCTTTATGGTGGAAAGATTACAACTTATCGTAAGTTGGCTGAAGATGCGATGAAATTTGTTGAAAAAGCGCTTGGTAAAAAGGGAGCATCATGGACGGCTAAGACAGTACTTCCAGGGGGCGATTTTCCCTATAATCAATTAGATATAATCGAAAATAAGATTGCTCTTTTGATGCCAGATTTAGATGCTTTTACACATCGCAGACTTGCACGCTCCTATGGTACGGAAGCATTAGTGATATTTGCACATGGTAAGGAAAATAGAGGAAAAAATTTTGGACATGGGCTTTATGAAGTAGAAGTAAAATGGTTGATGGAAAAAGAATGGGCTAAAGTATGTGAAGATGTGTTATGGCGTCGTTCAAAACTTGGTCTCCTATTTAATGAGCAAGAGGTTGATACTCTTTCTTCCTATATGCAAAGCCAACAAGAGACTGAATAACCTTTATGATCATTTCATTTTACAGATTTTATCTGCAATATTGTAAAATATTTTCTTCAAGAAATACTGGTGTCAGTCATACATTTTAAAAAGACAATGATTGTCTATACCCTAATTTTAGTTTTTTTTGCAAGAATCATAAAATGGCAAATTAGATAGAATATTTAGGATAAAATTTATCTATCTTATAAAGTGAAATCCAAGAATGTTACCAAGAATTACTCATTGAGAAAAAATGATTTATAATTATATGCGTGTAAAATAAGGATTTTTGTTCTTTCTTGAGGAGAAGATAAAAGCATCTTCTGTAGCGTTTATTTGCACAATAATTTAAAAAAATCTAAAGAAAATTAAATCTATTATGAAAAATTGTACAATGTTTTAGTTTATCGTTTATTATCTTAAACGCTGTGCTAAATCATGTAAGGATAGAGGCTTGATGAGCGTAAGAAGAACTTGTAAATGAGTTTTTTATATTATAGTGAAAATTTTTTTCATGTTTATATACCTAAACAGTAATCTGTGAGAAATGCCATATTGTGTTTTATCATGATTGATTGTAGTAAACCTTTATAACAATTGAAGATAATGGGCTGTTATTATACTCATGATAGTATAAGAGAATAAAATTTTCCGTAAACTAAAAGTAAGTATTTTTCTATGTATAAAGAGAGAGCTATAGGGATATGAGAGTAATACCCTCATGACATTTTACAACCTTCCATCGCCTGTAAAATTTGCAGTAGCACCAATGTTGGACTGGACAGACCGACATTGCAGGTTTTTTTATCGTCTTTTAACGAAAAAAGCACTCCTTTATACGGAAATGATGGTAGCAGATGCTGTCATTCATGGTGTTCGCGAACAATTGTTGGCTTTTAGCGATAAAGAATGTCCAGTTGCATTACAATTAGGGGGGGCGGATCCAAAAAAGTTAGCAGAAGCTGCAAGAATTGCTGAAGATTTTGGCTACAACGAAATAAATCTCAATGTCGGTTGTCCATCAAATCGTGTTCAAGCAGGTGTCTTTGGGGCTTGTTTGATGCTACATCCAGACATTGTGGCAAATGCCGTGGAAGCGATGAAACGAGAAGTTACTATACCAGTAACTGTCAAATGTCGGATTGGAGTGGACGAACAAGATGAAGAGTTGGCGTTAGATCTTTTGGCTAATCAGGTTTGGAATGCTGGATGTGATGCGCTCTGGATACATGCACGCAAGGCATGGCTGCAAGGATTGAGTCCGAAAGAAAATCGCAATATTCCGCCCCTTAATTATGAAAGGGTTTATAGATTAAAACGTAAATATCCTCATAAATTCATTGGAATAAATGGTGGAATTAAATCGATTGATGAGATCAAAGAACACTTAACTTTCTGTGATGCTGTCATGCTTGGTCGCCAAGTTTATCATGATCCAGATTTGTTAAAACATATTGATTTTGAACTCTATGATGAGGCGCAAAATAATCTGAGTGAGAGTGATCTTATTGAGGTTATGTGTGATTATGCTGCTCGACATATTGCATCGGGGGGGCGGCTTTCTCATGTGACTCGTCACATGATTGGTTTATTTCATGGGCGGGGTGGGGCACGTCGATGGAGGCAAATATTATCAAATGATGCGACAAAACCAAATGCAGGTATATGTATTTTAAAAGAAGCTTTTTGTGCTCTCATTTAATAACAGCCTGACAATTAACATATGTTAAAGTTGAGATCCTTTGTGTTTTGATTTCTTTATGATCATTTTGATCCTTTTGATTTTATAAGTTTTTGAAAGTTTGCAACTTTTGTTATAGAAGGAATGTTAGAATTTATATATTAAACAACATGTTAATTGCTCCTATTTAATAGAGAAATAGATTAAGAGCATACTGTAAAAATAGTAATAACATATTGATAATATTTTAAATCTTTCATGTTTGCTATTTGATTAGAAAATAGAATATAGAAATCATTGCTTTCATAATATTTAATGTTTTTAAAGCACTGTTTAAAAAAACAATAAATTATTCATATCCTGTATATATGACGTGATTTTCATAAACATTGTAGATTTTAAAAGGTATCCTTATGACCGCTAGTCCATTTGATGATTTTCGTGCTTTGCTTACAAATTTACCTGTTGCTGATGAGTTTTCTATAATTTTGGCAAAAAAACGGCAAAAAAACTTAATAAAAGAGCAAGGAACATTGGGAAAACTAGGGGATATTGCTGTTTGGTATGCGGGATGGAGGGGGACAGAAAAACCTATCGTAACGCGACCTTTAGTCGCTATTTTTTCTGGAAACCATGGTATAGTAGAAGAAAATGTTACACCATTTCCACAATCTATGACACAAAAGATGGTGCAAAATTTTGCATCGGGTGGAGCTGCTATCAATCAAATTTGTATTGCTTATGATCTTGGATTAAAAATTTTTGATTTAGCATTGGAATATCCAACAATGAATATTACGAAGGATGCCGCAATGGATGAGCGGAGTGCGGCTGCTACAATGGCATTTGGAATGGAATCCATTGCGGGTGGAACAGATCTTTTATGTATTGGAGAAATGGGCATTGGAAACACCACAATAGCTTCAGCTTTATGCTTAGCATTGTTTGGAGGAGAAGTGGAAGAATGGACAGAAAATGGTATGGAATTAGACGATGATTTTTATCAACGTAAAATTGCAGCGGTTAAAACAGCCATTTCTTTACATAAGGATTATTTTAATGATCCTTTTGAGATAATGCGTCGCTTAGGAGGACGTGAAATTGCTGCCATGGTTGGTGCTATTTTAGCAGCAAGAATAGAAAAAATACCCGTTATTTTAGATGGTTTTGTGGCAACAGCAGCTGCAGCGGTCCTTTATAAAATGCATCCAAAAGCTCTTGATCATACCCTTGTTGGACATGTTTCTTCTGAGAAAGCTCATCGTAAACTTTTAAACAAAATTGGCAAAGAACCACTTCTGGATTTTGGGATGAGTCTTGGTGAAGGGACAGGAGCAGCTATAGCAGCTGGTATTGTCAAAGCTGCTGTTTTAACACATGCACAAATGATGATTTTTTAACAAAAAAGTTTGAATGCCTAAAAGATAATGAGATGATATAAAAAACTCTTAAGGATTTTGTTCATGCGTCTTGTCATGTAATTTAATATAATTAAGTGGAAGTTCCGTTGTATATTTAATCTGTTCCATTGCGAAAGAAGATGAGACATCACGGATGTCAATTTTAGAAATTAATTTTTTATAAAAAAGATCATAAGCTTCAATGTTGGGCACAACAACACGCAATAAATAGTCAATATCTCCACTCATTCTATAAAATTCAATGACTTCACGGAATTCTTGTACAATTTTTGAAAAACGCTTAAACCATTCATGACTATGTGTGTTTGTGCGAATAGACACAAAAACAGTGACATGCGCATTCACTTTTTCTGGAGAAAGAACGGCAACACGACGCTGAATGACGCCATCTTCTTCAAGCTTTTGAATTCTACGCCAACAAGGAGTGGTCGAAAGTCCCACTTTTTTAGCAATATCAGCAACAGAAAGTGTCGCATTTTCTTGCAAAAGATGTAAAATTTTTCGGTCAAGACGATCCATATTTTTTCTCAATATTTTAATTTATAAAAATTTACGCACTAAACGACGCAGATATACAATAAGCTCATCGTTAAACCATGGATTTTTCTGTAACCAAAAAGTATTTCGCCATGATGGATGAGGCAAAGGCATAACATTATAGCCTTGAGGTTGGGGAATGGAAAGAATATTTCTCCAATCACTAACGGTTGCTGAAACAGTTTTATGTTTTAATTCCGTAATATGCCATTTTTGCGCATAACTGCCAATAGCAAGAACAAGCTTTATTTGAGGCATCGCTTGAAATGTCTTTTCATGCCATATTTCTCGACATTCACGTCTCGGTGGTAAATCAGCTTTATTTTTGTCATAACCTGGAAAACAAAATCCCATAGGAACAATAGCAAAAAGAGATCTGTTATAAAATTCTTCTTTCGTTACCCCCAGCCAATCACGCAGCCTTTCGCCAGAGCGATCATTAAAAGGGATAGAAGTTTCATGGACACGCAATCCCGGTGCTTGTCCTGCGATTGCAATCGAAGCCGTATTGGATAAATAAACGATGGGATTTGGTTCGTGAGGAAGAGGAGGAAAATAATGTGGTTGTTGGATACAAACACGACAGGAATAGATTTTTTTTTCAAGTTTAATAATTTTATCACATCGTTTCATTGGTCAATGAAATTAAAAAATATTTTTCTTATTCTGTGCGAGGATTTGCTTTGCGCCATTCTCGCGGTCGTTGAAAACTTGATGCCCATATTCCTTTCTTTTTCCTTCTAGCTTCTTGTTCTTCTTTGGGATATTCATAATAACTTACAGCCCAACCATTATGTACAAGCGTCGCGTTGATATTGCTAACTTGTTTTGTTTTACATGTTGCAAGGATACGACGGTATTGGTCTGTTTTATGCCAGAGACATGTAACAGTTTGATTTTCTATTAGTTTTTCTAAATATTTTTTTGCCTCAAGCCCACAAGGGTAGCGTTTCTCCTTTTTTCCACAAAATTGGTGGAGTTCAGGAGCATCAATTCCAGCAAGTCGAATCCTAATTGAAGAAATCATGATAGAATCACCATCAATGATTAGTGCATTTCCTTTAACAGAGTTTTGAGAAAAAATTTTTTCTTTTTGAGGCAACTGCTGGTTCTGCTTAAAATAAATTGACATAACGATAAGAAAGCTAGCAGCGACAAAAATACTGAAACCGGTAATTTTTTTAAAACTTCTTAGATTAAAATGAGAATTTTTTTTCATGAAACCAAGAAACTGCTAACATTATTATAACGCACTCTATTTTAGTATTGCTTATAATTCGTCCAAAATTCCATTTATATGACGAAACAATGTCTCGTTTTAATGAAAAAATCTCGTTAGATAGCACAATAATCAATACTCATGTAGAATATATGTAAGCAACTTAAATAATAAATCAACTTATCCAAATTCGTACAAAACATACAAATTTTAAAGTAAACTTTTTAAACTTAAGGGAACAAAAAACACCCCTCAAAAAATAATTTTGAAGAGCAATATCCCCACATTCTTTTTGGAGTATAAAATCTATCAATTCAATGATAAGTCTATTTATTTAATTTTTGTTTCTTTAAATTCAACGTGCTTTTTTACAACTGGATCATATTTACGCTTGCTCATTTTATCTGTCATTGTACGGCTGTTTTTCTTTGTTACATAGAAAAAACCGGTATCTGCAGTTGATAAAAGCTTGATCTTAATGGTTGCTGCTTTAGCCATAATGTAAGAACCCTATTTATACTGAAAAAATATTATCTTGCTATCAAAACCTATTTTTGATGTCATCAGATTTTCCAGCAACACTACGGATGTTCTCAAAAAAGTCAAGAGCTGATTAATTTTCTTATAAGTTGGACAAACACCAAAGTGACATATAAACTAAAAAAAACAGCTATAGCTATTGAAAAACCGAAAGGATTAAAGATATCCATGGATTTTCCGATAACGGTCGGCCCGATAAGCATACCAATTCCATAGCAAAAAATAAAAGCAGAATTAGCAGCAGCAAGTTCTTGTCCCTTGAGACGTGCCCCTAGATGTGCAAGACCGATTGTATAAAGGCTCGCTGATACACCACCAAGAAGGAACAGATCAAGCATTAGAATCCATGGATATTGAATGATCCATGGTACCATGAAAGTTCCCACAAAACCTAAGATAGCGCAACTTATCAGCGGATAGCGTCGATCTTTGGCATAATCGCTTATAATGCTAATAGGAATTAAGAGGAAAACATTTCCGAGCGCAAGGGCTGCCATAAAGTGTGCTGCTTCATTCTCATTATAACCAATGGATAAACTAAAGGGTGTAATAAGAGTTAATGCGCCCATTTGAATAGCACCGTAAACAAGTACTGCCATCATAGCGCTTGGAACGTGAAAAAGATAACGAAAAAATGGTGTATATTGGCTTTTTTGAAATTCTGGACTTAATTTCCAAGCGGCAAGAATTGGGATAGCAGCTAATATAATAAGACTATAACCAACAGCAAAAGGAATAAATCCTTGTGTTCCCACTTTTGCTAATAGCGTTGGACCTATCGCAAACCCTAATCCTAGGACAATAGCATAAATGGAAAGAACCAAACCACGTCTTTTAGGGGGAGCATAACTGTTGATCCAAAACTCTGACAGGATAAACATAACCGTCATAGTAAAATGTAATATAAACCTTAAAATGAACCAAACCCATATGGATTCGAAAAAATAGAATCCTAAAAAACTTAACGATCCTATGGCCATCATAAATAATATCGTTTTAGAAATGCCTAAGCATAGGGCGATTCGAGAAGTAAAAATAGCTGCAACAATTGTGGCAAATCCACCAACAGTTCCACTATAGCCGATCATACTATTGGAAATACCTTTCTCTGCCATAAGAAGAGAGACAAGTTGTGTTCCTATTCCCAATGCTGTTCCAACGGTGCCAATAGTTACAATAGCTGCAATAATTGCACGCAAAGAATTGTTTTGAGAGTTAAAAGCTTTTTTTTTCATGAGAATGGCTTAAGGTACTTTTGTTTATTTAAACAATAAAAAGATGAGCTGAAATGAAAGGGAGCCAAAACTATTCTTTGCAGTTTTTCTCATTTCTTGAGTATAAAAAACTGCAAGATTTCTATATGGTTATTATAGAGATAGCAATAAAATTTATCCTCTTGTATATTAAAGAAAGAAGATTGTACACATAAAATAATAAAAATATTATATAATATAAGTCATTTCTTAATTTGAAGTTATTCATTCTTTTATTATTCATATTCTATTTAATGGAGGATAAGAAGCTTAATTTTTTCTCCCATAAAAAGTATGCTTTTGTTTTTTAAATTTGTTTTTATGGTAAGATGTCGGTGAAAATTTTATTGGACGAGGTTTTGTTAAGAGTTCAAAGCATAAAGCGCCAGCAAAAGGTTGTACCGTTATAAGTTTTACTTCTACAACATCACTGAGCTGATAGCCTTTATGGCTACGCTGTCCTACAAGAACATGATGGGCTTCATCAAAATGATAATAATCATTTTTAAGTGTAGAAATATGGACAAAACCATCTGTGTTGAGTTTATCAAGTGAGATAAAAAGACCTGCTTTTGTAACTCCGGAAATGCGACCTGTAAAAATACGGCCGATTTTATTCGTTAAATAGTGAGCAACAAGCCGATCAATAGTTTCCCTTTCAGCCATCATTGCACGGCGTTCATATAAAGAAATTTGCGTAGCAATTTCTGCGAGATTTTGTTCTTGTGTATCTGTTAACTGATCATTTCCTAATTTCAGCGTTTTAATGAGTGCTCGATGAATAATAAGATCAGCATAACGGCGGATAGGGGATGTAAAATGTGTATAATTATGTAGGTTTAAACCAAAGTGGCCGATATTTTTGGGATTATACTCAGCTTGAGATTGTGAGCGCAGAATAACTTGGTTGATCAATTCTTTTTGTGGTGTATTCGTCATTTTTGCCAGAATGCTATTAAGGCGCGCTGAGGTAAGTTCGCTTCCGCGGGAGAGTGGTATCCCCAAACTTTGAAGAAAGCTCCGAAGTATTTCTTGCTTAGCAAGAGAAGGTTTTTCATGAATACGATAAATGAGGGGCTGGTGATGTTGTTTTAATGTTTCAGAAGCTGCAATATTGGCTTGTATCATAAACTCTTCAATTAAACGATGCGCTTCTAATTGTGTTTCACTCACAACATCTTTTATGCATCCATTTTGATCAAGAATAATCTTTTTTTCTGCAATTTCTAATTCTAGTGGTTGGCGACGATTTCGCGCAGCTTTAAGGCATGTATAGGCTTCCCATAAGGGTTGCAAAATGCTCTCAAAAAGAGCGGCTGTTTTTTCATTTATATTACCTTCAATTGCCAATTGTACTTCTTGATAAGAAAGCTTGGCTCTTACACGAATCATAGTACGATGAAAACTATGTTTTCGTTTATTACCATTTGCATCAAAAATCATACGAACGGCTAAAGCTGGTCTTTCTTTTCCTTCACGCAGAGAACATAAATCATGAGAAAGGCGCTCAGGTAACATTGGCACAACGGTATCGGGAAAATAAACAGAATTTCCGCGTTTCAAAGCTTCTTTATCTAATGCGCTTCCTGTTTTGATATAGTAAGAAACATCTGCAATGGCCACAATAATAATCCAACCATCATTATTTGCTGGGTCCTTATCCTTGGTTGCATAAACTGCATCATCATGGTCTTTTGCATCTGGTGGATCAATTGTAATAAATGGTAACTGTCGCCAATCTTCACGATTATCCATATTGGCAGCTTTGATATGTTTGACTTGCTCAAGAACACTTTCAGGAAAAATATAAGGAATTCCTTTCGAAAGAAGTGCTATCATTGAGAGTGTTTTTTCACTCTTAATATGCCCTAAAACATTTTTTATTTTTGCGCTCTTTAATCCGTAACCAGTATTTTTTTTAATTTCGACTTCAACGAGATCACCGACTACAATCTTCATTTCTGGAGACATTTCAACAATGAGTTCATTGGTTTTGCGGTCTATAGGATCAAGGCGCCATTGATTATTTTCAAATTTTCTTACAACAGCAAATGCGCTTTTGGGAGATATATCAATTTTACGAATAATTCGTCCCGTATAAGGGGGGCTTGAGCTTTCAGAATTTTTATTTCGAAAAACTTTTACAAGAATATGATCTCCAACACCAATGCTACTTCCTTTTATGTGATGAAAAGAGTGTATTTCAATATTGGGCTTTGGAGAATCTTCCCATTCAAGAGGTTGTGCAATAAAACTCCCATCTTTATCACGTCCGCTAATTTTTACTAAAGTAACAGGGGGTAATTTTCCTTTGTTTATTGCTCTTTTGTGTTGTTTAGATATAAGATTTTGATCCTTCAACTCACGTAATATATCTCTAAGCCAAATACGAGAATCGCCTTTTAAGTTAAAAGCTTTGGCGATTTCTCGTTTACTTGAGTGGTTAGGATTCTCATTTATAAAGGAAAGGATTTCTTCCTTATTGGGAAAATTTTTCCCCTTGAATGTAGAGAGATAATTTATGTTTTTTTTACCTTTAGCCAAAATTTATGTCTCTTTTATTTTTGCTTTTGTTTTAGAAGAAGCTCTTTTTGAAGTTGTTTTTTTACTCGATGCTTTAGCCGATATAAGTTCTAATGCCTCTGCCAGTGTTACACTAATGGGATCTTTATCTTTTGGCAATGTTGCATTAATTTTACCCCAATTGACATAAGGACCATAACGCCCGTTGCGCACGGTAATAGTTCCTCCTTCGGGATGCTCTCCTAATGTTGCCAATGCTGCAGATGTTGTTCTGCTTTGCTTGGTTTTGTTTTCTTGTTGTTCTGCCAATACTGTAACAGCGCGATTGATACCAATATCAAAAACTTCATCTGCATGAAGAAGGCGTGCAGATTTTCCGTTATGGCTAAGATAGGGACCATATCGTCCAATCGTAGCTGTGATTGTTTTTCCAGTTTCAGGATGAATGCCAATTTCACGGGGAAGGGATAGTAAAGCCAAGGCTTTATCAAGGGTTACATTTTCTGCCTGCCATTCTTTTGGTAGTCCTGCACGCTTAACTTCTTTGCTTTCACCAAGTTGAATATAGGGACCAAACCGGCCATTGCGAAGAGAGATATCTTTTCCTGTTTCAGGGTCAATACCAAGTATAACAGGTTCATCATTGCGTACAGTTTCATTCTCTTCTCCAGTATCTGTACCAAGTTGGCGTGTATACTTACATTCGGGATAATTGGAACAGCCAACAAAAGCACCATAACGACCGAGTTTTAATGATAATTGACCATTTTTACAAAGAGGACAGGAACGCACATCACTTCCATCTTCGCGTTCAGGAAAGGCGAGAGGTGCTAATGTTACATTTAAAACATCAAGAACATTGGTTATACGGAGTTCTTGGATATTGCTAATAGATGCATTAAATCCATCCCAAAAATCTCGCAATACGTCTTTCCAAGAAAGTTTCCCATCAGAGATAAGATCCAGCTTTTCTTCAAGATCTGCTGTGAAACCATATTCTACATAGCGATTAAAAAAATTTTCAAGAAAGGCTGTAACAATTCGTCCCTTAGCATCGGGAATAAGCTTTCGTTTATCAATTACAATATATCCACGGTCACACAATGTCGCCAATGTGGAGGCATAAGTTGAAGGACGACCAATTCCTAACTCCTCAAGCTTTTTAATTAATGAAGCTTCAGAATAACGAGAAGGGGGCTCTGTCGTATGCTGTACAGATTCAACTTTTTCTTTTGTAAGTGCTTCACCAGTGTTTATTTGTGGTAAACGTGTTGTTTCATTTTCTTCATTATTTTCTTCGTCTCGTTGATCGGTGTAGACGGAAATAAAGCCATCAAAGCGAATAACAGATCCTGTTGCTCTTAGATTTGCACGGTTTTCTCCTTGTTGTGCTTCAATTTCAACAGTTGTGCGTTCAATTTCAGCAGAACGCATTTGGCTGGCAATAGCACGCTTCCATATCAGCTCATAGAGCTTTGCTTGATCGCTATCGAGAAAATTACGGACTTGACTAGGATTGCGTTGAAAATCTGTTGGACGGATCGCTTCGTGTGCTTCCTGTGCATTTTTTGCCTTTGTTGAATAAAAACGTGGTTTTTCAGGAATATAGTCTTTACCGAAAGTTTCATGAATAACTTTTCGTGCTGAATCAATAGCCTCTGGTGCTATTTGCACACCATCGGTACGCATATAAGTGATAAGCCCAGCCGTTTCACCATTAATTTCAATGCCTTCATAAAGCTTTTGGGCAATTTGCATAGTGCGAGAAGCTGAAAATCCTAATTTTGAAGAAGCTGCTTGTTGTAGTGTGGAGGTTGTAAATGGAGGAAGAGGATTTCTCTTTGTAGGTTTTGCTTCAACACTGAGTGTATGATATTGGGCTTTCTCCAACATAAAGCGAATTTGGTCTGCTTGTTCTTGAGACTGAATATCAAGCTTGCCTATTTTTCGTTGATTAAACATTGTCAATCTTGCTTGGAAACTATCATTTCGGATGGTTTTTAATTGTGTTGTAACGGACCAATAATCTTCTTTGATAAAATGTTCTATTTCTGCTTCACGATCACAAATAATACGCAAAGCAACTGATTGAACGCGTCCTGCTGAACGTGCACCAGGGAGTTTCCGCCATAAAACAGGTGAAAGTGTAAAACCAACGAGATAATCAAGTGCGCGACGTGCAAGATAAGCATCTACAAGTGATGTATCAATATCACGTGGATTGTTCATAGCATCAAGCACAGACTTTTTGGTGATGGCATTGAAGACAACTCTTTTAATAGGTTTATCTTTTAAAACTTTTTTTTGACGAAGAACATCCAGAATATGCCATGAAATAGCTTCCCCTTCACGATCAGGGTCTGTTGCTAATATAAGGCTATCGGCTTCTTTAACGGCTTTTGCTATTTCATTTAAACGTTTAGCGGCAGCAGAATCTATATCCCATTTCATAGAAAAATCTTGATCCGGTAAAACAGAACCATCTTTTGCAGGCAAATCACGAACATGTCCAAATGATGCAACAACTTTGTATTGAGACCCAAGATATTTATTTATTGTTTTTGCTTTTGCTGGAGATTCAACGATAACGATATTCATAATTTTACCCAAATATTGAAATAAAAAACTTTTTTATAAACGCCTTTTACGCGAATAGCTAATGACAATTGCTTAAGAGCACATAAAAAAATATTAGCCATATAAAAAACATGAATATTGTACAACTTATGATTGTTATTATTAGAATACACCCTATATAGAATTACACGATTTACTTTCCACTGTTATTACAGGAACATACGGCGAAATACTAAGATAACGTCTATTGAGAGGTAGGAGGGGGAAATGCTCAAGGATAGAGGATTATGTTTATAAATCATTTAAAAGTTATCCAATATATTACAGACATGTCTAAGCAAATGAATCAGATGGCGCGTCAGGCGCATAGTCCGCTTTTAGCATTGCTTTTGGATATGGTTGCCAAAGAAGGGCAAAGCATTATTAATAGTGCTGAGGCTCTTGGGGAAGATCAAGATTCGACAATGACACACAACCACCAGAGTGTCGAATAAGCTTTCCAGCAAGGTCGAGTTCTACCAACAAGAGGTAGAGAGTTGGAAGTGGAACACCTGTGTGGGTACTGAGTGTGTCTAAATCGATTGGCGTTGTTGAAAGAGCAGAGAGAACTGCTGCACGTGCTGCATCATCACCTGCTAAAGAGGGGCTGCTGTTTTTTTCATCTGCTAAATTGAAATTCTCCTTTTCAAGTTGTAAAGAGGATGGTTCCTCAAAAAAATTGAGTTGCGAATTTGGAAGCGGTGAAATTAATGGCGTAAGTGTTTCTATGATGTCAGAAGGATGTGTGGTGAGTAGAGCACCGTCCTTGATAAGATTGTTTGTACCAACAGATCTTGGATCAAGTGGTGAACCGGGAATGGCAAAAATTAACCGTCCCATTTCAGCTGCTTGACGTGCGGTAATTAAGGACCCTGAGCGCAGGGCTGCCTCTACAACCAAGAGACCAAGTGATAGAGCTGCAATAATACGGTTTCTTCTTGGAAAATCGATAGCACGCGGCTTCCAAGAAATGGGCATTTCGCTGATGATGGCTCCACCGTTGGCGATAATATCTTCATGCAACTTTTTATTTTCAGGAGGATAGATATGATCAATTCCCCCAGCCATGACTGCAACAGTTCCTGTTTTTAAACTTGCTTGATGCGCAACGCTATCAATTCCACGAGCGAGCCCAGAAATTGTTATAAAGTCTGCTTCTCCGAGAAAACGCGCAAATTGAGCCGTAAGCTTTTTTCCCGCAGCTGAAGCATTTCGAGAACCTATAATTCCAATAGAAGTTTTTTGAAAAATTGAAACATTACCTTTAATAGCAATAAGCGGCGGAGGGGCTTCTGTAACCTTAAGAAAAGCTGGATAATCTGGTTCTCCCATACCGATAAACCGAACACCTAATCTTTTAGCTTTTTGTATTTCTTTTTCTGCATCTTCTAAGCTTGCTATTTTAATGGATACAGAACCACCACCTTTTCTGCTAAGCTCTGGCAACGCTGCCAGAGCAGATTCTGCTGTTTTATAATGATCAATGAGATTGCGAAAACTAACAGCTCCAATATTTTCACTGCGCAACAACCGTAACCAATTTAGACGTTGACGATCAGTGAGCAGGATTCCTTTATTTATCCCCGTTTTGAGTCCCAATCTTACTTTCTTCCCCAATTAATAATCTACCGATATTTGCGTAATGCTTTATATACACAAATATGCTCATCACAATCAGCATAAAATAGAAATAAGGATCGGAAAAGTAAAAAACAAATATCGCAGTTATAACAACAGAAATGAGTGCGGATAATGAAGAATAGCGTGTGAGGAGAAAAATCGTTATCCATACAATAATAAAAATAATTGCTGCAGGCCAATAGATTCCTAAGCAGACCCCTAGATAGGTAGCAACACCTTTGCCACCTTTAAATTTAAGCCATATGGGGAAAAGATGTCCTAAGAAAACAAAAAAACCTGCTAGAGAAACAAGGATACTATTGTCTAGCGGATCACTAAAAAACTTTATAACGAAAACAACGATAGTTCCTTTCAACATATCACAAAGAAGTGTTAGAGCAGCAAGTTTTTTATTTCCTGTTCGTAAAACATTTGTAGCTCCAATATTGCCGGAACCAATTGTTCTCACATCGCCAAGTTTGGCTAATCTCGTTAAAAGAAGACCAAATGGAATCGAGCCAATGAGATAAGATATGAGGAAAATAAACCATGGAGTGGACTGAAAAAATATTTCTGCTTCATTCATTAAGAATCTCATTAAGTTTGTTGATCAAGTTTAAAAACGGTTTTCCCTTTCACAAAGGTCTGGAGCACGCGTCCTTGAAAACGTGCATTCTCAAAAGGGGTATTTTTTGAACGTGAATAGAGATTCTCTTTCGAAACAACCCATGGTTCTTCAAGATCAACCACAATAAGGTCTGCATGAGCACCTTTCTTCAGTGTTCCTGCATTGAGTCCAAAGAGCTTTGCAGGCGCCGTTGACAAAAGTTCAGTTATCCGTAAAAGAGATAGGCTCTCATCATGGTAAAGGCGTAAGGCTGCACTCAATAAAGTCTCCATACCAATAGCGCCAACCGCCGCGTCATTAAATGGTAAATGTTTTGTATCGTTACTCTGAGGATCATGAGAAGAGACAATAACATCTATAGTCCCATCCTTTATTGCTTCAATCATTGCTATACGGTCTTCTTCTGTACGCAATGGGGGCATTAAGCGAAAAGAGGTGCGATATTCACCAATGTCATTTTCATTGAAAGATAAATGATTAATAGATATACCCGCTGAAATTTTCTCACTGCGTTTTTTACCTAAACGAAGTGCATCAGCAGAGAGTGCTGTTGATATTTGAGCGGCATGATAGCGTGTTTGCGTTAATACTGCTAATCGCAGATCCCTTTCAAGTGGGATAACTTCTGCTTCGCGGGGGATGCCAGAAAGACCAAGCCAACTGGCGAGCAGTCCTTCATTCATCACACCTTGTCCTGTAAGATCTTTATCTTGCGTTTCATGCATCAATGGAACATCAAAATCACGCGCATAAGTCATTGCACGTCGCATAACAGATGAACTTTGAAGCGTTTTTTTTCCTTCACAAAAGGCAACAGCTCCTGCAGCTTTTAGTAAGCCGAATTCCGCTATTTGCTGTCCGTTGAAACCTTGTGTGATCGCAGCAACGGGATAAATATTGACCGATGACTTTTCTTGTACTGTATGCCTAATAAATTCAACAAGTGCCACATTATCAATGATTGGACGCGTATCTGGCATCATGAGGAAAGAAGTAATACCACCTGCGGCGGCGGATTGACTTGTTGATGCGATTGTTTCACAGTGCTCATTTCCTAATTCTCCAACAAAAACGCGCGCATCAACAAGGCCAGGGAGAATTGCTTTGTTTTGTGCGTTAACAATTTCTGCTTCTTCTGGGAAACCCTGATTCAGAGCTTCTTTTCCAGCGGCTATAATCCGTCCATTTTCAACAATAACTGTACCAATTTCATCGATTGCGCGCGAAGGATCAATAATACGAGCATTTTGAAAAACAATTGGTTTTATCATTTTTTTTCTCCACTGATCTTTGCGCGTGAATCTAATAAAGCCTCCATGACCGCCATACGCACTGCAATTCCCATTTCTACTTGTGTATGAATCATACTTTGTGGTCCATCTGCTATGTCAGATGCAATCTCTACACCACGGTTTATTGGTCCAGGATGCAGAATAATGGAATCATTTTTGGCATAGGCTAAATTTTCTTTATGTAAGCCAAAATAATGGAAATATTCATGCGTAGAGGGAATAAAAGAACCTGTCATCCGTTCATGCTGTAAGCGCAACATCATGATAACGTCAGCATTTTTAAGACCTTCTTTCATCGTGTTAAAAACCTCAACACTCATATGAGCGATTTCTGCGGGCAAGAGTGTTGAGGGAGCAACAACACGAACACGAGCACCCAAAGCATTGAGACTCAGGATATTGGAACGGGCAACACGTGAGTGTAAGATATCTCCACAAATCGCAACAGTTAATCCTTCAATACGACCTTTTGCTCTTTTAATGGTTAGAGCGTCTAATAAAGCCTGTGTTGGATGTTCATGAGCACCATCACCTGCATTAATGACACAACAATCAACTTTTTGCGCTAATAAAGCTGCCGCTCCTGCACTGTTATGGCGAAAAACCAGTATATCCGGCTTCATCGCATTGAGAGTTGTAGCTGTATCAAGTAATGTTTCTCCTTTTTTTACAGATGAGTTGCCGATCGCAAGACTCATCACGTGTGCACCTAGCCTTTTACCCGCTAATTCAAAAGAAGATTGTGTTCGCGTAGAGGCTTCAAAAAAGAGATTAATTTGAGTCCGTCCATGCAAAGTAGATTTTATTTTATCAATTTTGTTAGAAAGGATAACATTTGCTTCTGCACGATCAAGCAATGTATTAAGATCTTGTACACTTAGATCTTTAATAGCTAAAAGATGTTGATGAGGGAAAAGTGGAAAAAAATTATCTTGAATCATAGCATTCTTCTTTATCTCTCTCTAAACAGGTTAAACAAGCATTTGTTTGAATATGATAAATGTTTCTTAACTCTAAAAAGACAAATAGTCTATGATATGAATGGTTTGAATGTAGGAATATACCTATGAGTGCTGTATCTGCGCAAAATAATCGTCGAAAAAATACATTTCTTAGCGATACGCTTATGTTTCGTATTGCCTCTACTTTGCCTAAGTTTTTGTTAGCAAGCTTTGAAGAAATAGGAGATTTTGCAGCGAGTCGAGAAGCATGGAAACTCTCTTGCTTGGCGAATCATTATAAGCCTTTATTGTGTTATAACGATGAATGGGGGCAACCAACGGAAAAATTAGAGATCCATTCTTCCTATCAAGCTCTTCAGCAATATTCTAGACAAGCAGGTTTGGTTACCTCGCTTTGGGAAAATACGAGCTCAGAAAATGGAGTACGCTATCAAGCGCGTGCGATTCGTTTAGCTTTATCTGCCGGTTTAGAAACAGGGCATTTGAATGAAGTTATCATAACGAGTGCAGCTATTGCTGTTTTAATTAGTGATATAGAGCTCTTCAAAAAATGGCAAAATGTACTTTTATCACGCCAATATGATTCCTCATCAAAGCCTATTCATCATAAAAAGGCTGCTTCTCTAACTTGTGCATTTGATGATATTGAAAAATGCGCTTTTAATTTTCCAAGTGTTAAGAAGATTTCTTTCGATGAAAGTATGGAACGTGATCTATATCGTTTAAATGTTGTAAAAACCAATGTTATTAATCCTACTGCTGACGGATATCTTGTTAGTGCAGATTTAAATGGCCATTTAAGTTGTTTTTTTATTCCACGCATACAAGAAAATGGCGCATTAAATGGATTTATATCGATTCGTCATTTAATTCAGCGTTCTGGAGAACTTTTAACACCAGAGGGCGTTGTTGATTTCCAAGGCAGTTATGGTTGGCTTTTGGGAAATGCTGGAGAAGGGCTTAAAGTTATTAAAGATATCGAGACGATGATGCGTTTCGATCAATCGGTCATATCGGCAGGTGTTTTGCGAGCGGCTCTTCAATTTGGCATAGATTTTTTCCGGAAAAAAATGCCCAATCAACCTTTACCACCACTGACAGAACGTATTTTTGCAGATATTGCATTAGATATAGCTGCTTCACAGGCATTGGTTTTGCGTTTAGCGAGAGCATTTGACAATGCAGCAAATGACCGTTCTGAAGCAGCTTTTGCCCGCATTATGACACCTATTATTGCTTATCACGTAAGTCAATTGGTTGTGCCTATTATTGGCGAAATTATTGCACAACTTGGTATTGAAAGTTTTATAGAGAATAACCCATTATCACAAATGTTGCATAATGGGCCTGCACGAATTGTGAGAAATAGTTCTGCTAATCAATTGGTAAAGGATGCCATTCTTATTGCTGAAAAAGCACCAGGACTGTTTCAGAAATTGTTAGAAAAAATTGCTCTTGATATTGGACCAGCGGGACCACGAGCAATTGAAATTATTAAGTCAGCAGGTGATATGGCATCAGCAAATGAAGGTGCAGGAAGGTTTTTTGTCGAACAGGTAGCCTATGCAGCTGCAGCTGCAGCATTACGTTCTACAGACATAGAACATGTTGCAAATGCTTATATGGAAAGCCGTCTTGGGGGACAGTGGAGATCTTCCTACGGGATGCTCATTGCACGATATAATGCAGGGCATTTGCTCAATGTCCTCTATCCTTCCATATGATGAAAGTTTTGAATTCTATTAAGAGCACCTTGCAATATAAAAGCAGCGGCTGCCGAATCAATTCGGTTTGCTCTTTTAGCGCGCGATACATTCATTTCTAGAAGAGAACGTTCTGCTGCAATTGTTGACAAACGTTCGTCCCAAAAAACAAATGGAATTTTTGTATAAGCTTTCATATTGCTCACGAAAGCTCTGGTTGCTTGAACACGAGAACCGCTGCTTCCATTCATGTTAAGGGGTAAGCCAATGATAATAACGCCTACATTTTCACGGTCAAAAGTTTTAATAAGTGTGTAAGCATCTTCTGTAAATTTTTTTCGTTGTAGTACAGGACGCGGATTTGAGACAGTCAGCCCCATATCAGAAATCGCAATTCCGATAGTTTTTGTCCCTAAATCTAAGCCTGCTATTGTTTGTCCAGGCAAAAGATGTGTCATAACTTCGTTTATATTAATAACGGTCATAAGGGTATAATGCGTTTTTTAATGTTTCATATCTAATAGTTATTTCTTCATTCATGTTATCTAATATTCTTGCGCTTGCAAGCTCAGCCTTGTATAGCCAGAATAAAGATTAATAAAAACAGAAAGGCGTAAGTAGTATGTCTGTTGATCAAGAGACCGTCAAGCGGGTCGCACATTTAGCGCGGATTGCTATCCACGATGATGAGATAGAACCTGTGACAAAAAAATTCAATGCTATTTTAGGTTTTGTAGAGCAATTGAATGAAGTTGATGTCAGTGGAGTTGAGCCATTAACATCTGTGATGCCGATGACTCTACGAATGCGTGAAGATAGTGTTACAGATGGCGATAAAGCAGCAGATATTGTAGCCAATGCCCCTGTTACAGAAGAAAATTTTTTTCTTGTCTCAAAAATTGTTGAGTAACTTTTTATATTTTTGAAATTTGAGAACCAATATGACTGATTTAACAACCCTCACAATTGCGCAAGCTCGTGATTCTCTAACAAAGAAAAATCTCAAAGCAACAGAATTAACGGAAGCTTATTTACAAGCAATAGAATCAGCTAATCCAATTTTGAATGCTTATGTAACAATAACAGCAGAACAGGCAATGAAAATGGCTGCTGAATCAGATAGTCGCTTAGCGAGAGGGCAGGGAGGGCTTTTAGAAGGAATTCCTTTGGGGATTAAAGATCTTTTTGCAACCTATGGTGTTCATACTCAAGCCTGTTCACATATCCTTGATGGTTTTAAACCGCATTATGAATCAACTGTCACGGCTAATTTATGGCAAGACGGCGCTGTAATGTTAGGAAAACTTAATATGGATGAGTTTGCTATGGGCTCATCCAACGAAACATCATATTATGGTCCCGTTATTAATCCCTGGAGAAAAAAAGGCTCGAATGAAAAACTCGTACCCGGTGGTTCTTCAGGAGGATCTGCTGCTGCTGTTGCTGCACAAATTTGCGCTGGTGCAACTGCAACCGATACAGGTGGCTCAATACGTCAACCAGCAGCTTTTACTGGAACTGTAGGAATAAAGCCAACTTATGGACGTTGTTCACGGTGGGGTGTTGTTGCATTTGCTTCATCTCTTGATCAAGCTGGACCTGTTGCCAGAGATGTTCGTGATTGTGCTATCTTACTAAGATCAATGGCCTCTTTTGATGAAAAAGATTCTACTTCCGTGAAATTACCAGTTCCTGATTATGAAAGTTATCTTGGTCAATCAATTAAAGGAATGAAAATTGGTATTCCAAAAGAATATCATATGGATGGAATGTCTCCAGAAATTATTGAGCTTTGGCAAAAAGGCATAAGTTGGTTAAAGGAAGCAGGAACTGAGATTAAGAACATTTCTTTGCCCCATACAAAATATGCTCTACCTTCTTATTATATTATAGCTCCTGCAGAAGCCTCTTCTAATTTAGCACGTTATGATGGTGTGCGTTTTGGTCTACGCGTGCCTGGAAAAGACATCATTGAGATGTATGAAAACACGCGCTCTGTTGGTTTTGGTGATGAAGTCAAGCGACGTATTTTGGTTGGGACTTATGTTCTTTCATCTGGTTATTATGATGCCTGTTACTTAAGAGCTCAAAAAGTAAGAACACTCGTAAAACGAGATTTTGATCAATGTTTTGCTTCAGGCATTGATGCTATTCTGACACCAGCAACACTAACACCTGCCTTTGGTATAGCTGATGAAAAAATAAAAAATGATGCTGTAGCAATGTATCTTAATGATATTTTTACGGTACCAGTTAATATGGCTGGTTTACCAGGAATCTCTGTTCCTGCAGGTCTGTCATCAAATGGTTTACCTCTAGGATTGCAATTGATTGGTAAACCTTTTGCTGAAGAAGTCATTTTTCAGATAGCACACATTATTGAAAAAGAAGCAGGGATATTCAGTGCAGAAAAATGGTGGATGTAATAATCGAACTTCACAAAGGAGCATTTCTCATTGAGGATGAGAAATGCTTTTTTAAAAGGTGGAGGGATGAGCTATATTTCCTCAATTCGTAGTCTTTATCCACCAAGATAGGCTTCTTTAACACGCGAATCAGAGAGCATAGTTTTACCTTCACCGTGAAATAAAATATGTCCTACCTCTAAAATATAAGCATAGTCAGCTATAGAAAGCGCAGCAAATGCATTTTGTTCAATAAGAAGAACAGTTTTTCCCATCTCATTAATTTTTCGAATAATTGAAAAAATTTCTCGAACGAGAAGCGGTGCCAACCCCAACGATGGTTCATCTAATATGACCATATCAGGATTGCTCATGAGTGCACGGCCCACAGCAACCATCTGTTGTTCACCACCTGACATTGTTCCTCCTAACTGTTTTGCTCTTTCACGTAGACGCGGGAAAAGATCAAATATCCATTCAATATCACGGGAAATTCCCTGCTTATCGTGACGAATATAAGCGCCTAGATGAAGATTCTCTAAAACAGTGAGATGGGGCATGATACGGCGTCCTTCAGGACTTAGAGCAATACCTAATCGCAAAATCTCTTCTGGTGATTTTTTAATAATAGATTTGCCATTATAGGTAATTTTTCCATAAACAGAGCGATTAAGTCCTGTAATAGAACGTACGATACTGCTTTTTCCTGCACCATTGGCTCCAATTAAAGTGACAATACTTCCCCGCTTTATGGACATAGAAAGATTTTGGACAGCTTTAATGGCGCCATAATGAACGTAAAGATTTTTTATTTTAAGAATATCCATAAACATCTCCGCCAAGATAAGCTTCAATAACTTTAGGGTTATTACGAATTTCATCTGGTGTACCATTGGCAATGCAACAGCCATATTCCATAACCAAAATATGTTGACAAAGCCCCATAACCACTTTCATATCGTGCTCAATAAGAAGAATTGTAAGATCAAAGTCTTTTTGCACTTTTGCTATGAATTTTCTAAGATCTTCACTTTCTTGTGGATTCATGCCAGCAACAGGTTCATCAAGAAGAAGCAATTTGGGCTTTGTGGCTAACGCGCGTGCAATTTCTAGACGTCGTTGCACACCATAAGGTAAAGCTGTTGCCGATTGATCAGCAAGGTGATCAAGTTGTAGCTGCTCAAGGAGTTCTAAGGAATTTTTATAAACTTCCTTCTTTTCTTTCATTGCCTTTGAAAAAAATAGAGCTGAAGAAAACCAAGGATATTTTTGTCGAACATGCGCTCCTACCATAACATTCTGCAAAACCGTTAACCCTGAGAAAAGACGAATATTTTGAAATGTTCTGGCAATATGGCGTCTACAGATAATATAAGGAGGCGCTCCAGAAATTTTTTGCTCATCAAAAAGAATGATGCCGCTTGTAGGAGCATAAAATCCAGAAATCATATTGAAAACTGTTGTTTTTCCAGCACCATTGGGACCAATTAATCCAGTAATACTTCCTCGTTTAATTGCCATATTAATATTATTTACAGCAACTAATCCGCCAAAACGCATTATAATATTATTGAGTGAAAGGATGGTGTCGTTCATAGCTTTCCCTCAGTATTAGAAAGCTTTTTGCGTGTCAAAAAGCTATAAATTCCATTCCATGAGAATTCTCGTTGTCCCATCAACCCTTTTCTCCAAAACAAGATAATTACCAGCAATAAAAGAGAAAAAACAACCATGCGAAGTCCTGGTGTTTCTGGAATATGTATGAAACCTAAGTCAAATGGACTTTCAATAATACGAAGCCATTCAAGCATAACTGTAATAATAATGCTGCCAATAATGCTTCCTGTAATTGAGCCGAGACCACCAGCAACTACAATCATCAAAATATTAAAAGTTAGAAGAAAATTAAACATTTTTGGATCAATGGTTGAAATAAGAGCAGCCATTAATGCTCCACCTATACCTGCAAAAAACGCTCCAACAGTAAAAGAAAAACTACGGTAGAAAAAAGCGTTAATTCCCATAGTTTTCGCAGCAATTTCATCATCACGAATGGCACGTAATACGTTACCAGTATTGCTTTGCAGTAAAAGGACAATAAAGAGAACTGTAAATGCTAACCAACCATAGTTCCACCATAATGTTGCATTTTGAGGTATTCCCTTGATACCTAAAGAGCCATTTGTAAGCGATGTTGCGTTCGTAATGACAATGCGAATAATTTCTGCAAAACCCAATGTTGCAATTCCAAGATAATCACCACCAAGACGTAATATTGGCAAAGCAATCAATAAACCTACAACTGCAGCACATATACCACTTATAACAACAGCGACAAAAAAAGGTAATTGCAGATGATACAATGGTTCAGCGATAGGCTCCAGAATCCACATCATTTCTTTTTGTTCAGGGGAAAGAAGTAAAATTGCGCAAACATAAGCACCAATAGCCATAAATCCAGCATGTCCAAGAGAAAACATACCTGTAAAACCGTAAATCAAATTAAGCGAAATTGCCAATATCGCATTAATAGCAATCAGATTTATGATACGAAGCGTATAGTCATTAAAATGGCTATCAGCATAAAATAAAAAACCTATGAGAACTAAAACACTTATACAAGATAAAACAGTTGTCACTGACTTTGCCATTAGATCTTCTCCTGACTTTTTTTACCCATTAATCCTGTGGGCAATATCAATAAAATCAGAATCAATAAAATGAAAGCGAAGGCATCTCGATATCCAGATAGCGCGGGGAAAAATGCGATAATCATAATTTCAATAAACCCTAATAACAATCCTCCCAACATTGCTCCTGGTATCGAACCAATACCTCCGATAACAGCAGCGATAAATGCTTTGAGACCAGGAAGAACGCCCATATAAGGCTGAATTTGAGGATAACGTAAAGACCACATAATACCTGCTATAGCGGCAAGAGCTGAGCCTATTCCAAATGTAAATGCAATAACTTTATTGACAGACACACCCATCAAACGCGTCGTTTCAATATCATGGGAGATTGCACGCATAGCAAGACCCGGTTTTGTTTTATGGATAATCCATAACAGTAAAACAATAAGAATCAATGACACAACGGGAACGATCAGAGACATGGGAGCAATTCTAATGATACCATCTGCTCCTGATCCTAAATGCCATAAAAATGGTGTTACAAGAAAATCTGGTTGTTTTACACCTTTTGGAACACCACTAAAGAGTACAGTAGAAAGATTTTCAATAAAAAAAGAAACACCAATTGCACCGATAAGTGCCGAGATACGCGGAGCATGGCGTAGAGGTTTATAGGCAAGTTGATCAACAACAATACCCACTGCACTTGTAATAAAAATAGAAAAACAAAGAGCTAAAACCCAAATCGGGGTAAAAGCTTGTGGAGAAATTTTAAAATAATAAACAAAACCTAACGCAAGGATTAAAAAAACAGCAATCCAATAAATTGAAGGGCGCTTTTTAAACCCTATAAAGACCGAATAATAAATAAGAGCCGCGAGAAACAAAAGAAGGAGTGCTGCCCAAGCAGGCATAAAGCTAATTGTGGAAAAGAAAACAAAATATGCTCCCAGCATGAAGATATCACCGTGAGCAAAATTAATGAGTCTCAGTATACCGTAGACCATGGTGTAACCAATAGCGATAAGCCCATAAAGAGATCCCAATGCCAGTGCATTAAAAAAATACTGGATGAACATTTCAGTGCTCATCTCTCATCCTTCCACATTTGTTAATTTACATAGGATAACAAGAAATTTCTAAGTTTTTGGTTGAGAAAAAGATCCTCAACCAATTCTTGCATTTTAATAAGTAAAACTTTTTAATTAAAAAGCAGGTTTAACCTCTTCTAAATAAACACGTTTTCCATCCTGTATTTTAATGATACCAATAGGAATCTTAGGGTTATGATTTTCATCCATTGACATATCACCGAAGGGGGTTTGAAAATCTTTTAATTTGCTAAGAGCGATAGTAATTTTTTCACGATCAGCGCTACCAGCATTTTCAATAGCCTTCATGAACATCATATAACTCGTATATCCCAAAACAGAATTGATATTCGGCTCTTGGTCAGGATACTCTTTTTTCCATTCTGCTGTGAATTCTTGCGCAGCTACTGACATATTTGGCATATCCTCACTATAGGGAAGTGTCGTATGTAAGAAACCTTCTGAAGCTTTTCCTGCAATCGCAATGGTTTCTGGATTATCCATAGCATCTCCACCCATAATTTGAAACTTTGCTCCTAATTCTCGCGCTTGTTTCATAATGATAGCACCCTCAGAAAAGTAAGATGGAATGAATAAGATGTCAGGTTTTTGCGCGATAATTTGCGTAAGAACAGCTGAAAAATCCTGATCGCCGGAATTATAGTTTAAATTTGAGACAACTTCACCACCTAATTTTTTGAAAGCACGCATAAAGTAGCTTGCAAGACCAATGGCATAATCGTTTGAAATATCTTTGAGGATAGCTGCTTTTTTTGCGTGTAAAGTTTGACTTATATAAGTCGCGATTCCCACCCCTTGATAGGAATCAATAAAACAAGCGCGGAAATAATATTTTTTACCCTGTGTAACAAGAGGACTCGTTGAGGAAGTGGCAATGGTTGGAGTCTTTGCTTTTTCAGATATTTCACCACCTGCCAACGAAAGTGAGGAACCATAGCTACCAATGATTCCACTTACTTTTTCACTTGCTGTTAAACGCATAACAGCATTAGCCGCTTCTACTTTATCAGACTTATTATCAATAATAACAAGTTCCACTTTACGTCCTAAAATTTCTGGAATTTTTTTATGGGCTAATTCTATACCTCTAATTTCAAGCTGACCTCCAAATGCATTTTGACCACTTAATGGAAGATAAACACCAATTTTGATAGGTTCACTTGCATAAACATTTGCTGTAAATGCCATGAATGCTGTGATTGTCGTAAGGATTTTTTTCAATTGCATTGCGCATTTTCCTTAATTGAATTGTTGTTTTTTCACCTTATATTGAACTTCTTCATCATGCAAGTTACACATTTATGAAAATATCATTATGTAAAAAAACCTTTCATATAACCTCTTTTGTAGGGCACTCCTTGTAAGATATGTAAAGCTTACAATCAAATAGTTTTATAAATATTCATGTTGATATTCTCTGACATTAACATAGAAGACACGACAATATGGGGAAATCTTATCTTGGGGCTTGCGTGTTGATACAAGAGCAATGTTTACTTAAACCTAGAGAATCAATATCGTACAATTTATAAGCTACAGGATCACGTTATTATGACGAGTAAGGATGCATTAAAAGATTGTCCCCTATCTGAAGATAGTATAGGTGCTTGTGGGGAGATTATCGAAATCAGTGGTGTCATTAAGTGGTTTGATGGTAGTAAGGGATATGGATTTATTGTACCTGATTTACCTCATTTCCCCGATATATTATTGCATGTTACGGTAATGCGAAGAGATGGTTTTCAAACAGCTTTGGAGGGAGCTAAAGTTATTTGTGCTGTGGAAAAAACTGAAAGAGGGTTAAAGTGCGTTCAGGTGAAATCCATAGATTGTTCTTCAGCAATTCATCCATCAGAAGTTCCAGCCCGTACCCATGTTGTTGTTACTCCAGAAAGTGGACTAGAACGTGCAATTGTTAAATGGTTTAATCGTGACAAAGGATACGGTTTTCTTAGTCGTGGGCAAGGAACAGAAGATATTTTTATTCATATGGAAACGTTGCGCCGTTTTGGTTTAGCAGAGCTTCGTTCTGGCCAAGTTGTTCTTGTACGTTTTGGTAAAGGAGAAAAAGGTTTAATGACAGCAGAGATTTATCCGGATATAGGCATTCCTTTAGCGACACATTGAATTTCACGAATGAAAACAGTATGTTTTCTATGTTTTTAAAGGTGGTTATTCCGTAAATTGCTATAGGGTAGGTTTTTAAAGAGAATATGACTCTAGTGAATCCATAAACCAAATGGAGAAAGTTGCGCATATTACGTTGAAAGAAAATAGAAAACAACAAGGAAGCAATCCTCTTATTTTTTTGACTTTTAAACTCTGGTACTTTTTATTTTAGAAACAAAATTTTAAATTTTTCTGTGGTGGAGACAAGAATGTTAAAGCCTTTTAAAAAGCGGTATATTGTTTTACTGGTAATGCTTTTTATGTTAGAAATGCGTGTTGTTGTAGCAAAAAAGCCCATAGAAATTCCTGTTCATCCGATTCCTTTAGAAATACATACAAAGCAAGGTACGGTTTTTTATAAGGTAGAGGTTGCTTTTACGCCGTCTCAAGCAGCAGCTGGTTTAATGTATCGGACTGATTTTCCACGCGATCGTGCAATGCTCTTTAAGCAGCTAAAAAGTTCTCAATCGGGAGATGAACAGAAAATTTTTATGTGGATGGCAAATACGCCTTTACCTTTAGATATGATTTTCTTAAACTCTGAGGGAATTATTGTATCGATTATTGAAAACACTTCTCCATTTTCGACAAATACCATTTCATCAGAAGTTCCTGCAGCTTTTGCACTTGAGATCAACGCTGGTGAAGTTTCTGAAAAAAAGATACAAAAAGGGCAACGTGTTATTCATCCTGTACTTTGTGGGAAGTGCAATAAAAAATGACCGCTGAAGATATTCGTTTTTTTGAATATAATGGTTTGCGATTTGCTTATCGAGAAGAAGGGCAGGGCGCACCTGTTTTGTTGATCCATGGTTTTGGATCTTCTGCACGAGTGAATTGGTATGCAACAGGTTGGTTTCGCATTCTCACTGAAGCAGGATATCGTGTTATTGCTCTTGATAATCGCGGTCACGGAGATTCAGTTAAAAGTTATGATCCTGTCTTTTATACACCTCAAGCTATGGCTGGTGACGCAATAAAGTTACTACAGCATTTAGAGATATCTAAAGCCCATGTTATGGGATATTCTATGGGGGCTCGTATTAGTGCTTTCATGGCTCTTTTGCATCCAACATATGTACACAGTGTTATTTTTGGTGGTTTAGGTATTGGTATGGTAACGGGAGCGGGAAATTGGGAGCCTGTTGCTGAGGCACTTTTAGCAGAAGATATTTCTACCATTACCAATACGCGCGGTTTAATGTTCCGTAAATTTGCAGATCAAACGAAAAGCGATAGGCGTGCTCTTGCTGCTTGTATCATTACATCAAAACAGGAGTTAACGGCGTCTGAAGTTTACAAAATTAAGCAACCTGCACTTGTTGCCGTTGGTTCATTAGATGAAATTGGCGGTGCTGCAGAGCCATTAGCAGCTTTATTGCCTTGTGGTGAAGCTTTATCAATTCCTGGTCGAGATCATATGCTTGCTGTAGGCGATAAAGTTTATAAAAAAGGTGTTATAGATTTTCTTTCTCGTTATCCTATAAGATAAGCATTCTTCATAGGTCTTAGCATTTATAAAAATACTCAGTATTTTTATCTCGTATAAATTGAAAAAAGCTTATTTAAAAATTTTTCTATTGTGACATAAGTTTTTATAAAAAATGGAAAGAAAAATAAACTCTTATTAGCTTATTTTTTATATTTTTTAGAGATGTAATTTTTCTAAGGCTAGATAATTATACTTTAAAATTTATTAAAAAGAATTATTTTTGAATGATGTAATAATATTTTTTGCTAAAAAATGTAGTTTTAAATAAAAAAAGTATTGTTATTTGTATTTTTTATAAAAGAAAAAAATTAGAAATTATTGATCAATTTTTCTTACGAATATGCATTCTAAACGCAGATGCTAAAATTGGAGATAAAGTAAAATTATTAAAAATATACAGTTTTTTGCCATTTTTTAATCTATACGGGTATATTTAATAATGATAGACCTTTTGTAAAATTTCTTTATGAATGTATAAAGAACGTTGTAGATATATGTAATATTAAGTAAATGCTTAGATTAAGATTTTTTACTGACTTTACAGAATCATGGGAGTGTCTTATTTGCGCGACACGCAATTATTTTAGTCGTTTCAAAAAAACAGGAGAGCATAGTGAATGCTGATGAAATAAAAAAACTTGATAATTATTTAAAAAATATATTCCAAAACTCAGCATTGCAAGTCAGAGCACGGCCTAAAAAGAGTGATTCTTGTGAGGTTTATGTGGGAGATGAGTTTTTAGGCATTATCTATCGAGATGAAGATGAAGATGAGCTCTCTTATAATTTCTCAATGGCTATATTAGATATTGATTTAGAAAATTGATTCGTTATTCATAGTTGAATGAATCTTTTTATCCCATAAGATTTATATAAGTTTTAACGCTTTAAAGCTCGTATGGTTATTTCGTGCAATAATAAGATGGTCATGGATAATAATGCCTAATGCATTTGCTGCATCTTTTAATCTATATGTCATTGTTATATCTGCATCAGAGGGGGTGGAATCGCCAGAGGGGTGATTGTGGACTAAGATAAGTCCTGATGCGGATAACTCTAAAGCTCGAGAAATAACTTCACGAGGATAAACAGGTGTATGATCAATGGTTCCAGTTTGTTGCACCTCATCAGCAAGTAAGCCGTTTTTCTTATCAAGAAACAAAATACGAAATTGTTCACGTGTTTCGTGAGCCATAACAGCTTTACAATAAGCTAACACTTTATCCCATGATGAAAAAATATCGCGTTTAAACAATTGCGCACGAGCAAGACGTCCAGCAACATCTGAAATAATTTTTAAATCAATTGCAGTGGCGGGACCACATCCTGGAATTTCTTGAAGTCGGTGAATGTCTGCTCCCAACACATCAGCTAATGAACCAAAGCGCGCTATCAAATTTTTAGCTATGGGTTTTGTGTTTGCACGGGGTATTGTGCGAAAAAGCAATAATTCAAGATATTCATAATCTTCGATTGCATTTCCTTTTGACTTTAAATAACGCTTCCGAAGACGCTCACGGTGTCCTTGATAATGTTTATGAAGCTGTGCGTTTTTCTGAGGCTCTTCACTTTTTCTTTCTGATACTGGGGTGAGTGGAGAACTCGATGTTAATGCAAAGTGATTACTTTGAGTATCTTCCTTTTGATTTAATTTTTTAGCCATAACATCTCTACATTGCGTTAGGTATGCGAATTTGGAATATAAAAAATATTTTTAGGAGATTGTGTAAATATTTCATACCCTTCATTTGTAACACCAATTGTATGTTCGTATTGTGCTGTCAGAGAACGGTCACGGGTAACAGCAGTCCAACCGTCAGATAAAATCTTAACTTGTGGTTTACCAAGGTTAATCATAGGCTCAATTGTAAACATCATACCTTGTTTTAATTCTATTCCTTCTCCAGGATTTCCATAATGGAGGATATTGGGTGCATCATGAAAAAGCTGGCCGATACCATGTCCGCAAAAATCTCTCACAATTGAACAGCGTTCAGATTCTGCATACTGTTGAATGGCTGCCCCAATATCACCTGTCGTTGCTCCAGGCTTAACGACACCGATTCCTTTCATAAGACTTTCATAGGTTATTTTTAGCAAGCGTTCTGCTGCACGTCTAATTTTTCCAACAGGATACATTCGGCTTGAATCTCCATGCCAACCATCAAGGATAAAGGTTACATCAACATTTACAATATCGCCTTCTTGCAAAGGTCTTTTATTGGGGATACCATGACAGACAACGTGATTGATAGATGTGCAGCATGAATGGCTGTATCCATGATAATTTAGATCAGCAGGAAGTGCTCCTCTACTAGCACCAAAAATAAATACAAAATCATCTATTTCTTGCGTAGTAACGCCCGGCTTAATAATATCCGTAAGCGCATCAAGGCATTCTGCAGCAATACGACCAACTTCACGCATTTTAGCAAAAGCATAATCATCGAAAATGCGGATTTTTCCATTAAATTTTAAAGGGATTTTATTATATTCGATATACTCAGTCATTGTTTTTTCTGTTTTCTATTTTTACTCTCTGAATCGGAAAAATGCCTTCTACACTTACGTGACACTTTACAGCATAACATTCTACTCCTGATTTTAATGCTAAATCAAATTTACGTCCATAGAGTGGATCAAGATCATGACAGATTGTAAAAGCTGCGCAATCTTCTCGTTGAATAATATAAAGCATAGCAGCTCTTTTTCCTTGTTGTACAACTCCTATGAGCTCATCAAGGTGACGTGCTCCACGTTTTGTTTTACTATCAGGAAATTCTGCTAATCCTTTTTGACGAATAAAATGAACATTTTTGACTTCTAGGTAACAGTCAGGAAGAATGTCATCACGTAAAAGAAAGTCAATTCGTGATTGTGTTCCATAGCGTTGTTCTTTTAAAATTGTTTTATATCCACTTAATTCTGGTAGTAATCCGTTTTGAATTGCTTCTAATGCAAGTTTATTGGGTAAAGCAGTATTAATGCCAACCAAAGTATTATCGGCTTCAATAATTTCTAATTGATAGGCATATTTTCGTTTGATGTTATTATGATATGAAAGCCAGATATTGGAGTTGAAAGCTGTTAATCCAAGCATTGATCCTGTATTAGGTACAGACACGGTGAGGACATGCTGATCATCTTGTTGAACATCCGCAAGGAAACGTTTATAACGACGGATAAGCTTTGCAGGAAAAAGTTTGGGAATAAAGTGCATATCCCTTTTTTAGGATTTATGATTTCATAATTCAACTGAGATTATGATTTGTAGGAGCTATTCCTTATAAAAAAGATAAAATTGATGTAAAAAACGCTACGATATCCTATATAAATTGTTATAAATTCCATCGTTCACTTTAATGGCTTTTAAAATTTATTATCTTTGAGTGAAAAGATAACATTGTCTATAATTTATTATTAAACAGCATTAGAGTACTGTGAAGAAGGTTTCGTAAAAAATAGTGGAGAGGGAGATAGTTTAAGTGAAACTAGGTAAGATTGATGGCTGGAACGAATAAGAATCGTGAAAATTTAACAAATGGTCCCATTATTATTTTAGTTGAACCGCAGCTTCCTGAAAACATTGGTATGGTCGCAAGGGCAATGGCAAATTTTGGGCTTTCTAAGCTTCGGTTAGTCAAACCTCGAGAAATGTTTCCAAATGAAAAAGCTATAGCTGCTGCAAGTAAAGCTGATCATGTCATTAACAACACTGTGATTTTTAATACATTGCGTGATTCAATTGCAGATTTACACTATGTTTTTGCCACAACAGCACGTGAAAGATGCGGATTTAAAACTGTAAAAAGTGCTGTCGAAGCAGCAAACGTATTACGTCAGCGTGAAAGTATCGGACATAAGACAGGTATTGTCTTTGGAAGAGAGAGATGGGGATTAGAAAATGATGAAATCAGCCTTGTTGATGAAATTATTACTTTTCCAGTTAATCCTGCTTTTGCGTCACTTAATATTGCGCAAGCGGTTCTTTTGATGTCTTACGAATGGATGAAAACAGGTCTAGAGAATGTCAGTGATACGGCATTTCGTGCCGCAGAGATGGAACCTGCAAATAAAACAATATTTCATGGTTTTTTATCTCAGTTAGAAGAGGCTTTGAATATCCGTGGGTATTTTAGACCCCTTGAGCGCAAAGAAGTAATGCTTGCAAATTTGCGCTCTGTTTTTACGCGCGCTAACTTTAGTGAACCTGAGGTTCGTTTATTACGAGGCATTATATCTTCTTTGGATCATTTTTCGCCACAATATCCACGGGGGAGTAGAGCACCTGAAGAGCGTGATCGTAAAAAAAATAAAAATAAGTGTGAAAATTAATGGATGAACGACCTGTTCTTTTTTTTGATAGCGGTATTGGTGGTTTAACAGTGTTCAGGGAAGCACGTATTCTTATCTCTGAAATGCAGTTTATCTATGTTGCTGATGATGCAGGATTTCCTTATGGAAATTGGAAAGAAAATATTTTGAAAGAGCGTATTTTAAAGATTTTTACAAATCTCTTAACACGCTACAATCCAGCCTTATGTGTGATTGCTTGCAACACCGTTTCTACACTGATGATGGCAGATTTACGACAGAATTTTCCTCATGTCCCTTTTGTAGGAACGGTTCCTGCAATTAAATCAGCTGCTGAACAAACAAAATCTGGTTTTATTTCCGTATTAGCTACTCCTGGAACAGTTAAACGTGCCTATACAAATGAATTAATTAACTCTTTTGCTGGACAGTGTCATGTTCAGCTTGTGGGAAGTAAAAAACTGGCTGGATTTGCTGAAGATTATTTACGGGGAAAATCTATCGATTCAGAAGAGTTAAGAAAAGAAATCCTGCCATGTTTTGTGGAAAAAAATGGACAATATACTGATGTTATTGTTTTAGCCTGCACACATTATCCTTTTTTGATTAACTTCTTTCGTGAACATGCTTTATGGTCCGTTGAGTGGATTGATCCGGCGAAAGCGATTGCCAAACATATCAGATCATTATTACCACTGTCGGAAAAAGTACACGATCAATATATAAAGAAATATCAAGATTTTGCGTTGTTAACATCGAAAAATATCACTTCTTTAACGGAGAATTTGTTTAAAGGATTTGGCTTAAAACTCATGAAAGGAGTTGACTTTGGGTTACGAGACCAATAATGATGATCTAGCTGTTTTTTCAAGAAAATAGCATTAATTGACGTGTCCCGTGGATAACTTTGCATATTAATATGTTAAGGTATTCTGTCAGTCTTTAGTATTTAAAGGCAGAGGAGGGCGCGTTTCCTTGGGGTCTTGAGATCTCGTGTTTTATTTTATAAGGAAATGCGATGAGTAAACGCGAAACAACAAAGTATAAAATTGACCGTCGTATGGGAGAAAATATTTGGGGTCGTCCAAAATCTCCTGTCAATCGTCGTGATTATGGTCCAGGTCAGCATGGACAGCGTCGTAAAGGAAAACTTTCTGACTATGGGGTGCAGTTGCGTGCTAAACAGAAATTGAAAGGGTTTTATGGAGATATTTCAGAAAAACAATTTCATAAAACCTATGAAGAGGCTGCTCGTCGACGGGGCGATACTGGTGAAAATCTTATCGGTCTGTTAGAATCGCGTTTGGATGCTGTTGTTTATCGTGCAAAATTCGTGCCTACGATTTTCGCTTCTCGCCAATTTATCAATCACGGTCATGTTAATGTAAATGGTCGGCGCACAAATATTCAATCTTATCGTTGTAAACCTGGTGATGTTATTGAGGTTCGGGAAAAATCAAAACAACTTGTTTTAGTTTTAGAATCAGTGCAATTGGCAGAACGTGATGTCCCTGATTATATTGAAGCAGATCATAAACAGATGAAAGCAACCTTTACGCGTATTCCTGCTTTTGCAGATGTTCCTTATGCTGTGCAAATGGAACCTAATTTGGTTGTTGAATTTTATTCTCGATAATTTTTCTGCAAGAGAAGTTGTTTTTCTCTTCTATTATTATAACTTCAAAATATTGTGTTGTTTTTACAATCTTTGAAGTTAATAAGTACTTTTTGTGAATGGTTCTATATTAAGTTTATTGCTATGTTTTATAGCCATAAACTTATATAGTTCCATTTCTTTTTTGTGTATCTAATTTATGAATTCAAAAAACATAAATGTAAGCTTGCTTTAATATTTGTTTTTATCTTTGCAAAACAAGCTGTTACTTATGCAGGATATAGTATTATGAATGATATTTCCGTTGAATATCAGGCAATAGAAGAAAACGAAGGGAGAGATGATCCTTTAATAAGCGAAGCAGATAGTTGTCATCCAATGTTTCGTGTTGCTCCTTCAAGCGTAGAATTTAATAAATTGCGCAAACGACTTTTGCGTCATATGCGACAAGCTTTGGATGATTTTTCTATGCTCTCTACAGGAAAAAAATGGCTTGTTGCTTTATCGGGTGGAAAAGACTCTTATGGTTTATTAGCGCTTCTTTTAGACTTAAAATGGCGAGGGATTTTATCCGTTGAAATTCTTGCCTGTAATCTTGATCAAGGGCAACCAGGATTCCCTAAGCATATTCTTCCAGACTTTTTAAGTTCTTATAAAATTCCATATCGTATTGAATATCAGGATACTTATTCCATTGTTACAGATAAATTGGCAGAGTCGCAGACATATTGTTCACTTTGTTCTCGATTACGACGTGGTAATCTCTATCGTATTGCACGTGAAGAGGGATGTTCTGCATTAGTTTTAGGTCATCATCGTGATGATGTTTTAGAAACATTTTTTATGAATTTGTTTCACGGTGGCCGATTAGCTGCCATGCCTGGAAAACTTAAAAATGATGAAGGAGATCTTTTTGTGTTACGTCCTCTTGTTTATGCAGCTGAGGAGGATATGGAAAAATTTTCTCAAGCAATGCAATTTCCGATTATTCCTTGTAATCTTTGCGGTAGTCAAGATGGTTTACAACGTAATGCAATGAAAGAAATGCTGAAAAATATCGAAAGGCAAATGCCAGGACGTAAAGATACGATGATTCGCGCTTTAACAAATGTACGCCCAAGTCATTTGCTTGATAAGAAATTCTTTGATTTTAAGACCTGTTAATAAAGATTAGATATTAAAAAAATAAGTTCAAAGAGTTTAAGATAAGATACTTATTTATAATGATAATTTATGTTTTTTAATTTAAATACCGTAAGATTATTTTGTTTCAAATTCTCTTATATTGCATCCATAAAAAACATCCGCCTGCATATCACAAAGGAAATTTTTGTGTGCATAAAACACTATTGAAAAAAGTTTCCTTTCACTTATTAATAACTGTCGCAATATGAAAAATGGGAAAATAGTACGATTGTCGATTTGCTCTTTTGTTAAGTAAAAATGGTGAACCTTGTGGATTTTATTCTTTTGCGCCGCCGTCATCGTCGTTTAAGGCTCATTTAAGGCATTAAATTAAGAGAATATATAACTGCTTGGTATTAGTGTATAGAAACATTCAGGGTAACGATTGCTCGTGAATTCTTATGAAGTGAGTTACATAAGTGATCAAGTTCGATTGTGAGTAGCTGATCTTTTTATAAACCAATGCCGATAGAAATCTTCATCATTGAGGACAGGGAAGAAGTTAAATTTTCAAACTGCTACACCATAAAGATCATAGGCATCCGACTGTTCAATTTTAACGCTGACAAATTCACCAACACGCAACGGGCGTCGTGATGATATATGGACAACACCATCTATTTCTGGAGCATCATATTGACTACGACCTTTGGCAACTTTTCCTTGACTTTCATCGATAAGCACTTGGAGTCTTTTTCCAATTTTTTTCTTTAAAAGATGTGTGGAAATTTGTTGTTGTTTTGCCATAAAACGATGCCAGCGATTTTCTTTCACCTCTTCAGGAATATTTTCTAATCCCAAATCATTTGCGGCGGCTCCTTTTACTTCTTCATATTTAAAGCACCCAGCGCGTTCAATTTTTGCTTCTTCTAACCATTCTAACAGGATATTAAAATCTTCATTCGTTTCACCAGGAAAACCAACAATAAATGTTGATCGCAAAGCAAGATCTGGACATATTTTTCGCCATTTTTCAATTCTACGGTTTGTTTTTTCTATGAGTGCAGGACGCTTCATATGACGCAAAACAGCTGGTGATGCATGCTGAAAAGGAATATCCAGATAAGGAAGAATTTTTTTTGCAGCCATAAGTTCGATAACTTCATCAACATGGGGATAAGGATAAACGTAATGCATACGTATCCAAATACCCATATCGCCTAGTTCGCGACAAAGATCAAAGAATTTTGTTTTGATTGTACGATCTTTCCAAGAATTTTCGAGATATTTAAGATCAATACCATAAGCACTTGTATCTTGTGAAATAACTAAAAGTTCTTTTACACCCGCTTGCACGAGTTTTTCAGCTTCACGAAGAACATCGCTGATGGGACGTGAAGTGAGATCACCACGCAGAGTAGGGATGATACAAAAACTACACTGGTTAGAGCATCCTTCAGAAATCTTTAAGTAGGCGTAATGGCGAGGTGTTAAACGAATACCTTGGGGAGGAACTAAATCAAGAAAAGGATCATGAACAGGAGGAATTGCTGTATGAACAGCTTCTATAACACTTTCATAAGCTTGCGGTTTTGTAATAGCCAATACATTAGGATACGTTTGGCGAATAACATCAGGATCAGCACCAAGACACCCTGTTACAATAACTTTTCCATTTTTTTTGAGAGCTTCATCAATATTGGCTAATGATTCTCTCCTTGCCGAGTCAAGAAAGCCACAGGTATTCACAATAACGACATCAGCTCCTTGATGTTGACGTGAAATTTCATACCCTTCAGAGCGAAGGCGTGTAATAATTCGCTCAGAATCTACGAGTGCTTTTGGGCATCCGAGGGAGACAAAACTAATACGAGGTGCTACCATGATGATCCTACAATTACTATGAATGATTGAGTTAGGCTTTTTATAACTTAAAAATAATGTTCTTTATTTTTATACCTATGCAATACAATCTGTTACAAAGTTATTTGATTTTTTTCTACAAAATTTTATGTATTTTTATGCATGCATACAATTTTATCTTATTATATCGTAAAATTCTTTTATTGAGGACGATGATATAAGGCTGCTTCCTTCAAAGCATTCAAGTTCTTTTATAAAGTACGTGGTGAATATTTTAAAGCTTACTTGTCACGCCTTGCGTAAGTGAAGGACATGGAGGGAAGGGAAAATGAAACCCGCTCGATAAGGATCTGAATTGTTTATAGACCGAATTGGGGCATCCTTTGGCCGTGGAGAGGAAATCAACTGCGTGTGGCGCAATAAAAAATACTCAACAGCTTCTTATTGCGATATCTATCGCGTACTATAAGGTTTATTTTTAATATTTGCGAATAAGTCCGGTAAGTTTACCTTGTATTTCTACACGCTCGGATTCGTATGTACGTGCTTCATAATGAGGATTTGCGGCTTCTAATGCAATAGAAGCGCCTTTGCGTCGATAACGTTTTAATGTGGCTTCTTTTTTATCAATAAACGCAACAATAATTTCACCTGTTATTGCTGTATTTTGACGTTTCACAATGATCGTATCTTTATCAAGGATACCAGCCTCCATCATAGAATTATCTTTAACTTCTAATGCGTAGTGCTCACCTGTATTAACCATATTGCGTGGGAGAGAAAGAGTGTTTATTTGTTGTAGTATAGCAGAGGCGGGCACGCTCGCAGAAATACGTCCCATGATAGGAATGGTGATATTTTTTTTTTCTTCTTCATCAAAGTTGTCAAGGTTACTCAAGCTTTTTGATATTTCCCTTTTATTTCTTTCTATCATATTGGGAGAAATTTTACGTGCTAAAGAAAGATTAAATGTTATTTTCTCAGGGAGTCGAATCACTTCCACTGCACGAGCGCGATTGGGTAAACGACGTATAAACCCTCGTTGTTCTAAGGCTATAATGAGCTTATGAATACCAGACTTTGAAGAAAGTTCTAATGCATTTTTCATTTCTTCAAAAGAAGGAGGAACACCTGTTTCTTTTATATGGTTATGAATAAACAAGAGTAGCTCATATTGTTTACATGTTAGCATTCAATATTCCAATCAAAATAATAAAAAAGGAGTAAAGTAAAAATACATGTATATATAACACTTTTACAAATTTTTCTCGCAAAATCAAAATTATTTTATTTATTTTTGATCTTATAATTTAAGTTAATGAAGCAATACATTTATTTATAGACATATTTAAATTATTATTTATATAAAACTTACTTTAATCATTTTATAAAATTATTATTTATATATTATATATCTACATTAATATTAAACAATGTATAAAAGTACTCTATAGCTGTGACTGAATTATCCAACACTAAATTTTTGCTTCATGTCTGCTTTATTCTATAGAATAAATTGGCTTTCGTTATATATTCATTATGCATGAATAAAAATCACACCCTCAAAATGCAATTGTTTCTCATTATCCCATTTTCAGGTCTAACGTGCCAACCGCTATATACTATTTTACTGAACCCTAATGTTGCGATAATTTTTAGTTATTGAAAGGAGGCATAAAAGGTATTTTCATTTCTTTTTTATAGTTTTATTCTCTCACTTGTATCGGTCAAAAAAATGCTTTTTATTGTTTCAAGATAAACAGATTTGAAATGAGAGAATCTCACAGTATTTGAGATCTCTCACTCAAGTGAGAAAATGATATTACAGTAAAAAGTATTTTTCTTCTCTATCCATTATGCTCAACAAGCCATGTGAGGGAAGGGGTAATTTCTTATAATTTTAGCGCTTCGAATCTATGCAATATTTCGCAGTGAAATTGTTCCTTGATTGAAACTTCAAAAAGAAGATTAAAGAGTACCTATACAATGATGAAAAAAGGGAGGGAAAACGGAAAATTATTGATAACTGAAGAAAATAATAATATTTTTCTTCAAAAGGTGTTGACCAAATGAAAAGTCAACCGTATGTTCCCTTCACTTTCTGCAAATTAGATAGTCTCCAAACTAGATAGCTTGTGTGAGAGCGCGTAGCTCAGCTGGTAGAGCAACTGACTTTTAATCAGTAGGTCCAGGGTTCGAATCCCTGCGCGCTCACCAACTTTAAATAATATCAATAGACTATACAAAAATTTAAGAATCTTTCTTGTTTTGATTCTTTTTGGGGTTTCTTATTGATTCTATAGCCAGTCATTTTCTATCAGATATTTTGGAATAGAGCGATGCTATGCTGTCTCCTGTCCAACAACAAAGAGCTTTAAGCTTACGATACGGTTGTACCTATGTTGGCAGCACATGTGGTTGCTCCTTTTCTCAATCTATAGATTGATTTTTTTATACCTACTGCATTACATGATTCGCAAAACAAGTTGCTAAAATCACCACTTATTCACAGTTTATATTATGAAATGACTTTTCTATAAGATGTTGATTTGTTTATTTTTTATTCTTTTTAACATCTACTATAGTACATTTATTTCTTACGAAAACCATAAAAAGGTTAACAATGTGTTAATTTCTTGATAAAAGGGACAAATTCAAGAGTGGTATATGCGCGAGGGAAATCATTTAAAAACGTAAATTCTTCCGTCGCGTACAAAAAGCGTGACAGCGTGACGTGGTTTTTACAGTAGTACTTAACAGAAATAAGTGGACTGAATAGATGCCTTCAAATAGAAAAAAGAAATTTACTTTTATTATTAAACCAACACTTCAATTGTTTTCTATGATCGTCATTTCTCAGTCACTGGTATCTTGTTGCGCAAGCCAAACTATGAATTTTTCAATAAAAGATTCCTATCATAATAAACCAATTGACGTGAACACTTCTGTCCTACCTCAACAAGTATCCAATAAGAAGAAACAATCGGAAGAAAAAAAGCGTGGACGAGCTGTTGTTGGTAAACCTTATCAAATAAAAGGAAAGTGGTATTATCCTCAAAATGATCCGACTTATAAACGTGTTGGCGAAGCATCATGGTATGGTTCAGATTTTCATGGACGTTTAACTGCCAACGGTGAAATTTATGACATGAATCTTTTGACTGCTGCTCATCCTACAATGCCTTTACCTAGCTATGCTCGTGTTACTAATTTGAAAAATGGATCTTCAATCATTGTTAGAGTGAATGATCGCGGACCTTTTATGAAAGACAGAATCATTGATTTATCAAGGCAAGCTGCGGCAATACTGGGGTATGTAGATAGGGGGGTCGCAGATGTTAAAGTAGAATATATTGCTGAAGCACCCGTTGGCTATTATGATGGTGCATATTTAATGGCCTCTTATACTCCTGGAAATGCTGCCTCATATTCATTGGCGTCAGAAAATGCTTTGAAAAAAAGAGAAACTGTTTTGTTAAAAGAGAAGCGCAATACAGGAAACAAAGAAGAATTAGCTAAAGCAGCTGCTGTTGAACAGGAACAACGTAATAAAACTGTTGCAGTTAAATTGCCAGAAATTGGTCCTATCATGGTTGATAAGCCGATGCCATTCGATCAAGTTGCTTCTATAAATAAGCTAAACAAAAAAACAAAGGTCAATTGGCTACAGCTGTTTTAAGAAAAAATGCGTTGATTTTTTATCTATATAATTCTCTAGTAAAAAAGATAAGAACTTACGGATTTATTAGTGGAAGGTTTTCATCTTAAAGCGCGTTGTCCTTTTAAAAAAGCGTGGTTGGGTGCTATTATAAATTCAGTACGTCCTTTCCACTCCATTGCTGATCTATTCGTCGTTTTATGATATTGCTTGCTTAATAAAGCGCCTACTTTTCTTGCTGTAATAGCTTTTGCTAGACGAGGGTAGATTATTGTATCGGGTCTGTTTGTGTAATTTCCAAAGCAACTATACAATCAATTTGAGAGGAATAAAAAGCTTAAAAAGTAAAAAAATATTTTCTTTTGATTCGTTTTTGCAGCTTTCCAAAGCATCCACGGTAATATCTTATGAAGAGATTATGCATTACCTCATGCTTTTGTTTATCGTATTCTTTAATGGAGTAAGTCCCCTCACGAAAAACAGAGCGTCTCAAACAAAATACACTTACATTGCCAATTCACGTACTCCCAGCCAATATTTAATCAAATCAATAGGTTATATAAAAGTTCGGGAGTTTTGATTCCGTTGATTCTTTTAACTTATTTTCTACCTATCCCTAACTTTTTTATAGCTTATACCCAATCATTTTATCTAGATAACTGGATTTGCTAGCAGGGCGCTTGACTCTTATTTTTATTGATCGTATAGTGACGATATACGATAAGGGGCGGTAATCGCAATTGTGAGTTTCAAACATAAGAGCTTAAAATTATTTTATACAACGGGTTCCACAAAAGCTATTCGACCAAATCACGTAAAAAAATTACGCGTTATCTTGACAGCTTTAACAAGTGCTACGACGCCTGAAATGTTGAAAGCGCCTGCCTTTAAAATGCATCCTCTTAAAGGTGAACTTATGGGATATTATTCCATATGGGTGAATGGAAATTGGCGTGTTACTTTTCGCTTTATAGGAACAGATGTGGAGCTTGTTGATTATCAAGATTACCATTGATGAAAGGAACGAAAACAAATGATGCATAACCCCGCACATCCGGGCGAAGTTCTAAAAGTAGCTTTCTTAGAAGAAATGGGGATAACAATACAAAAGTTAGCTGATCATCTCCATATGACAAGAGCTTCTCTATCAAGAGTGATTAACGGACATGCCTCTATGAGTACCGAACTTGCAGTGAAATTAGAACTAGCTGGTTTTAGTAAAGCAAAATTTTGGCTGGATATGCAAACGAATTATAATTTATGGCAAACAATGCAACAGACACAACCACCTATTTCTCCTCTGGTTTCTGATGCACCTCAAACGCCGCATTAATTTCATTCATAATTTTGATGGGGCTTTGGTTTGTTTTCTTACTGTCAACTATGCTTCTAACTTTTTTGAAGTTTTTTGATTGCTTCTATTGCAAGTCGTTTTCTATCGGCTGTTTTGGTATAGAGGGATGCCATGTTATCTTCTGTTCAGCCAAAAAGCGCTTTCATTTGCGAAACTGTCGCACCAGCATGGCTGCACGTGTTACTGCTAATTTTCGCAATCCGTGCGCTGATTTTTTAATACCTGCTGCATTACATGCTTCACGAAAGAGGTTGCCAAAACTTTCTTTGACAAGCTTATTTCCACCTTTACCACAAATGAATGTTTCATTACCTATAGGACCAATTTTAAGGGTTTCCTCTAGTTCTGGTAAAATAGGAAGAAAAACATCTGTTTTAAATTGGCTCTTTTCTGTTTTGAGATAAATGATATTATCTTTGACATCTTTCCAGCCGATACGAACGGCATCACCACGACGCAACCCTGTATAAAGAAGAACATCAATCCAGACGCGTTCATGTGTACCATGTGACCAACGGTGATAATATTTGTCAATATCTTCTTCTAACCATGGTATGAACCCTTCTGCGTTAAAGGATTTTGGCGGCTTTATATTAAAAGCAGGATTTCTATTCAAAAGATCATTATCAACCGCCCAATTAAAAAGACCATTTAAAGCCGTTAAAAAATGTCTTGCCGCTGCGGGAGTCTCTCGTCTTCTTTCTACTGCGTCAAGAATGTGTTGTTTGTTTATGCTTTTATATGCACGATCACCGATATGTTTAGAAACATTATTCAGAATTCGATA
>NZ_JBHILY010000082.1:0-878 GCF_042193555.1 Bartonella sp. PS17NMGDW
CGAAATCAAGCGAGCAAATATATGAAAAAGCGATTTATTATAACAGGAATGATTACCATTTGGGGAATGATAAATTTAACTCTAACGTCTAACCTTAGTTGGGGTTCTGGGACTCAAGGTTCAACTGTTCAAAGTCCTCTCCCTGTTTCAAACGCAGAATATCTGGAAATTATTAATTTGTTAAAACAACACATTATAGCAAACGAAAACCAGATCAAAAACACGGAAAAAATTCTTCAGTCTATAACAGGAAATAGAATGTCAACACTAATAACAGGAGAGAGTTTTAGTTATTTCTTACGATTTTTGTCTTCTATCTACCCAAAAACACGGGAAAACTACCAAGTCGTAAGTGTTGGGGAATTTAGAAAATTTTTTCGTGAAATTGTTCTCGAAGAGAAAAGGACCAGCTTCCAGGAATTACCGTATTATAAGATACGCGAAATAATTAATACGCGTCTTAAATATAGTGGAATTATCGAAAAAGCTGTAAGTTTGCAAACTTTCCAAGACGCAGAGAACCGATTTAAACAAATAGACGTCTTCTTAGATAAGATAAATAAAACAACAGATCTGAAAGAAGTTTTCGAGCTGCAAACACGCATCAAGAGCATGTCAGCCATGATCCAAAATGAATATGCAAAGCTACAAATGATCAGAAGTTTAAGCGATAACGAAGAGTCTCTTATAGAAATACAAAAACGTAAATTGTATGGAAAAATTGTAGCCTCTAAATACAAAGATATGCCTAAAATAAGATCTAACCAATAAAGCTCTTTACAACATTTGCTTTTTTTCATGAAAACAAAAGCCACTGTAGAAGGTTCAGTACTATCCGAACAATTCAAAGAGGCACAGAGATTTTATCAAAGCCAAGA
>NZ_JBHILY010000083.1:0-871 GCF_042193555.1 Bartonella sp. PS17NMGDW
TTGGCATGGGCGTTATGGAATAGCCCGTTGCCCTGCTCATGATGATAGGCTGCCTAGCTTATCCCTTGCCAATGGACATGATGGGCGTCTCTTACTCTATTGTTATGCTGGCTGCTCTTTTAGAGAGATCATACAAGCGCTCATCAGAATTGGCTTGCTTGGAAAACAAGCTTATAATCAGACGCTTTCTTTCTCCAAACAGATTTGTGCTGATCTCAAACGAGCAAAACAGAAAGCAGAGAGAGCAAAAGAAATTTGGCAACAAAGCCAACCAATCAAAAATACTTTAGCAGAAACCTATTTACGTATGCGGGGTATTACATGTGATTTGCCTCCCGATTTACGTTTTCACGACAAATGTTTGCACCCCTCTGGGGTTACACTGCCCGCGTTGGTTGCTCTTGTTAAGGGCGCTGGCTCTTTCGCCATTCATAGAACCTTTTTACAAGCCAATGGCTGCAAAACAGACCAAAAACCAGCAAAAGCCATGTTGGGATCTGTAACGGGTGGTGGGGTGCATTTAAGCCAAGCCAATCCAAAACATTTGGTCATTTGTGAGGGCATTGAAACGGGTCTGGCTCTTTTGTCTGGGTTGTTATCTGAGCCTGTGAATTTATGGGCGTCTCTTTCAACCAGTGGCATGATGCGTGTGAATTTACCCCCTACAAAAGGGCGTCTCACCATTGCAATGGACGGCGATGATGCGGGTCGTAAAGCAGGTTTTACCCTCGCTGCGCGTGCCTATAACCATGGCTTTGAGGTCTTTATGATGCAAGCTCCAAAAGGAACGGATTTTAATAACGTATTACTTTCTTAAAAGAGGGAAACTATGAAAGATAGTAATTTACAAAACAATAATGAAAATACTCCC
>NZ_JBHILY010000011.1:0-42121 GCF_042193555.1 Bartonella sp. PS17NMGDW
GTAAAATTTTACGGAAACTTCGGGTTGATCATTCAGAACGCCTCTTAGATATGGCTAAGAAATTAGACATATCTGTAGCATTTTTATCTTCTGTCGAGATTGGCAAAAAATCTGTTCCTGTAGGACAAAAGATAATTGAACTCTATGCTTTAGATCAAGAGAAGGCTTTACTCTTAAGAAAAGCAGCTTATGCTTGTCGCAAAAGTTTTACAATCAAGACTTCTGATCCGTTGAGGCGTGAAGCTGTTGGCATGTTTTCTAGATTTATAGATATTTTTACACAAGAGGATTTAGAAAAATTCAAACAAATACCAGAAGTAATTCGCGAATCAAACAGAGAGAAAAATGCTACCTTTGTAGAGAAATGTTAAAAAACCCTATTCCTCTAACTTTATTCAGACATTCCTCACCGTAAAAAAGATGTATAAATACAGCAAGTTATAGGATAAGAAAAAGAATCTGGTGGGCGTGACAGGGATTGAACCTGTGACCCCTACGATGTCAACGTAGTGCTCTCCCGCTGAGCTACACGCCCATTCATTGATGTTGCATACACCATATAGAATGACAAACGTCAATGCCTAATTTCGTTTTCTCTTTCAACAGATGCAAATAACTTAAAAAATACTTTTTAAGCAGCGATAAGGATCTTTTCAACCTCATTGACGAGTTCACGTAAGTGAAATGGCTTAGAGAGAACCTTTGCATCAGGAGGGGCATCACTATTTGAATTGAGTGCTACCGCTGCAAAACCTGTAATGAACATTACTCGTAAATCGGGGTCAATCTCAGTAGCACGTCGTGCGAGTTCGATTCCGTCCATCTCTGGCATCACAATATCAGTCAGGAGAAGGGAAAATGGCTCTTCTTGTAAACGTTCATACGCGCTAATACCATTATCGAAATCGGCGACTTCGTAGCCTGCACGTTCTAAGGCTTTTACGAGAAAGCGACGCATATCGTTATCATCTTCTGCGAGCAGGATTCGTTTCATGATTATGTTCCAATGGCTCCATTTGTCAGAGTTTTGCCGCATCAATTATACAATATAGAGTATTTATAAAAAAGACGGTAAAATGCTCATAATTGAAATGAATGGCAAAATGGTTAATTCTTACATTCTTATTCAGAATACAGCATATTCGTTGTGAGTTGGTTAAATTCAAAATATATGTGATTTTGAAAAAAGAAGGGGTTCTCTAGAACTTTTAAGGTGATTCATTCTATATCGAGAAATTAGAAGAATATTATGTTAATTTATTGTTTTTAAAAAGTTCTCCTAAAAATAGAAATTTTATAGTTATTTGTTTTTATAGAGATTTGTAATAAATATTATAAATGCGCTTTATTTTCAGTTTTTTTTCCTTAAATAGATAAAAACTATTATTTTTCTAAATATAATATTAAATTAACACTTAATAATATATCAAAAATAGTATTTTGATGATTTATTTATAAATATGTATCATGCTATATTAAGATAGATTTATTATCTTCATTTTTATTAATTATACAAAATATTTTTATTTATATAATAGTTTTTATTAGAATGCCTGGTGAAATATTTAGGTCATGGCTTGCCTGTAGAGGCTAGAAAACGAATCATATGAGTGGTTGGAAAGTAAAATCCGTTGTATTAAGAAGTGTTTGTAGATCCAACACTCGTAGAAATTTTTTATGGGGCGGAGTGGAAATTAAGATTTAGTGTTATTTTACAGATACATTATCGGGAATAAATGCATCAAATGCAGCCCAAAATTGCTTTTTATAATTTTCATTAACCATGATTGTGTCCAGTTCAGCGCCTGTAATAGTAATACTTTCTGTCAGGTGTGTGTGTTGGCATAATTGCCGCACTTCAATGTTATTTGCAATATTGTTTTGATTGGCAAGAATAAAGAGTGTTGGAATTCGTAAATCTCCGTGGAGTACATTTCTTTTCATAGAATCGATCGCATTAAATACCGATGCCATCCATTGGGATGTTGGGGGCTTAATGGAATGGAACGGCACTTTATGCATGTGTCCCAATTGTATATTGTTTTGTTTTGTTTTGTTTAATTTTTTCCCATCTTTCGCTGGTATAAAGCCAAGACCTATATCAGAAAGAAATTGTGTTAATTTATGTTGAAAACCATTCGTTTTATTACCGAATGGAGCAAAAAGGGGAGAAACACAGAGCAATTTATTAAACCGATGATTAATGAGATCTAATCCGCTAAGTGCCATCAATCCACCTATACCATAGGCGAGCATAGAGTAAGGAGGCGGACAATTAGGATAAACAATATTTTTAAGAAATTCATATAAGTCATTAATATCAATATTTATATCAAAACAATGATGTCGGCTTTGTTTTCTTATCTTGAAGGATTTTTTTTCTTGATCAAACCAGTCAAATATTGCTGTATGAAAACCGCGGTTAGAAATTTCATTTATTAATAAAAAATATTTTTCTAAAGTACTTGCGTAGCTTTTGAGAATAACAATTGTTCCCTTAGATTTTTCCACCTCAGGATATGTTATCGCAAAACGAATTTCGTGATCTATTGCTATTTTAAGAGTACCATGATGGATATTAGGAGGAGTGGAAGCCCAGTCTATGGGATAAATAGGTGTTTCCAATTGAAATCCTTTACAGTGTATTTGCCGCTTAGTGCAACGTGAGATAATGAGAGGACTTTGACATTTATGTAATGAAGAAAAAGGATTTTAAAAGGGGTATATTGCTTTTTAGATAGTTTTTATCAATTTAGGTTCCAAAGAGTTGAAATAAAGAAAAACAATTACCAGATAATATAGTGTGGTTGCCATGATGGGGCCGCAGGTTCACAAGTAAGTTTGCCATTTGGGAACTTTGTGAATTGATTGTTAAATTATAGTCGCTCTAGAGGAGGGCAATATTATGCGTCAGGTAGATTTTTCACCATTTTATCGTTCCACAGTAGGTTTTGATCATCTTTTTAACTGGTTTGATTCTAGAACACAACCAAATGAAGTTTCTTCTTATCCCCCTTATAATATCGAGCGTTTAACTGAAGATTCTTATAGAATTTCTATGGCTGTTGCTGGTTTCTCTCAAGATGAAATTGATATTGAAACGCATTGTAACCAGCTGATCGTTAAGGGAGACAGAAAGTCTGAAAATGATGATGAAGAGCGAGAATTCCTTTATCGAGGCATTGCTTCGCGTGCTTTTGAACGGCGTTTTCATTTGGCTGATCATGTTAAGGTTATTGGAGCAGAACTTGGAGATGGGCTTCTTCATATTCAGCTTAAAAGGGAAATGCCAGCTGAATTAAAACCCAAAAAAATAACCGTACAGATGTCACCATCCATTACAAAAAATGATAACAGTGATATTGTCGTGTAGGAAAATTTAGAAAATATGAGACCGAATAATTATAAATTTTTCTGAAGAATAAAAAACGCGAGGCAAAAGGTCTCGCGTTTTGTGTGTGTTCTCCTCAGAACGAAGCTTATTTTAATAAAACCGCTTATTTCGAGTTTATGATAAAATGTTATTGAACATTATTCTACGTTGAAGAAAAAATCCATGTATGTGCTAATTGAAATGCATGATAATCCACTTTTTAAGTAAGCTTATTTTTTTATTTTATAGCATTTAAAAAATGGTCGGAGCGGCGGGATTTGAACCCACGACCCCTTGACCCCCAGTCAAGTGCGCTACCAAGCTGCGCTACGCTCCGAGTTTGTGTAAAACGATTAAATGACTGTTTCTTTAAAGGCAAGAGAAAAAATAAACAGAATAAAATCTAAAATGCTCTTGCACTTAGAGCTTTTGAAAGTAAAAATTTTAGACATCACTATTTTGTTATCAATTCAAGATACATAACGAATCTGTAAAATTCTTTGTAATCATTAAATTTTTAGCTCTATAGTTAATAGATCTATGCATTTAATTACTTTTGCAGATTGTGAAGGGTAAGATTGGTGGCTTTAGGGGTATGAATTGGAGAAGGGGGGAGCAAATGAGTACGGGAGGTATATTTTTTCCTTATCTAATCGTTACTTTTCTAAAAAGATAAAGATTTTCAAAAGGAGAGGAGGGAATGTATGGTATTGAAACGTTTTCCTTTGTTTAGAGTTTTTATAGACGAGGTATTTTGCGTTTTATGTGGACAAAAAATTGTAAGTTCTGGATTGTATAATCATAAATCTCATTTTACGGGTACGCGTTTTTATCCAAATAAACAAGGTCAGAATACTTTAATTTATGTTTTGTTGTTTTTTTCTAAAATACTATAGAGGAAAAACTTTCAAAGTGTCTATTGAACTAAGAAAAGAGTAAATGATGAGCCGTTTTTCGGTAATAAATTTGACAGAAGCAGCAGTGGATCGTGTTAAAGCGATTATGGATGCAAAAGATGCACAGGGTATTCTTGTTGGTATCAAAAAAGGTGGTTGTGCAGGGATGGAGTATACAATTACTCTTGTCAAAGAAAAGGGGATAGATGCGGATGTTGTTGAAGTGAATGGTGCCCGTGTTTTCGTAGCACATGATGCGGTGTTATTTTTATTAGGGACGCAGATGGATTATGAAGTGACAACGCTTCGTTCTGGTTTTGTCTTTAAAAATCCTAATCAAGTTTCAGCATGTGGGTGTGGCGAATCGGTGGAACTTCGTCCTGCTACGCAGGATCAATATAAAACAAATTGAGCTGAGCTGAATTATAATTCAGTAATTTTAGAGGAACTTGTTCTTTGAGGTAGAAGAAATCTAGTATTTTTTATTGTTCATTTTTAGCTTGCTTCCAAAGCGCTTCCATTTCATTCAGGGATGCGTCAGTGAGTGTTTTAGATTGAGTGGATAGCTTTTCTTCAATATAGGCAAAACGGTTTCGAAATTTTATATTCGTTTTTTTTAATGCTTTTTGTGAATCTATCCCTAAGTGGCGTGCGAGATTAAGGAGAATAAAGTAGAGATCTCCAAACTCTTCTTCTATCTCTGAATTTTGTTTATTTTTGATGGCTTCTTTAAGCTCTTCGAGTTCTTCTTCTATTTTTTCAAAAACTTTATCACTTTTTTTCCAATCAAAACCTACTTTAGCTGCTGCTTCTTGTAAAGAAAGTGCCTCTTGGTTTGCTGGCTGGATTTGTTTTACTTGTGCGAGTATGCTTGTGGAGGAATTGTTGTTTTTTTCTTCGCACAAACTTTTTTGTTCAACCTGTTCTCTTTTTTTTATATATTCCCACTCCTCTTTTATAAATCCTCGTTTTTTTTGCTCGGCATTTCCAAAAACGTGAGAATGGCGTCGAATCATTTTTGCCGTGATTGCATAAACAACATCTTCAAAAGTAAAGCTGCCTTCTTCTTGTGCAATGGTAGCATGATAGATAACTTGTAAAAGGAGATCTCCAAGTTCTTCACAGAGATCCTTTCGGTTTTTTCGTTCAATGGCATCGATGACTTCGTAAACTTCTTCGAGCATATAGGGTATGAGGGATTCAAAAGTTTGTTTTTTATGCCAGATACAACCGCTATCAGAATTTCGTAATGCAGTGATAATTGCAACGAGATCTTTGATGTCTTTTGAGGCTAACATTTGCACTTCCTTTGTAAGCAATAGAGCCTTATGTTAGATGTCCCAACGTCTATGTAACCACATCCATTGTCCAGGATATTCACGGACCCAAGATTCAACAATATCATTTAATTTTTGCGTAGAAGCAGCTATATCGATATCATTTTTTTCATCACGTGGAAGTTCTATATGTTCATATAATTCTAAACGATGACGTCCATTGGGCAAACGAATACAACGTGCTGGATAAATATCACAGTCATATTGTCGAGCAAGTTTTATAATTAAGGGATTTGTTTTAAGAGGTCTGTTAAAAAATGTTCCCATGATACCGCGGCGAAATTTTTGATCAACGAGCATACCAACATTTTCACCTTCTTCTAATTTGGCTGCTAGTGCCCATGCTGCACCGGCCTTGGAGGGAATAAGATGCCCCATAGAAGTTTGTCGTGCTTTAAGGACTCGTTTGGCAACATAGGGATTATTGGGTGGTCTAAATAATACCGTAACATTAAGATCAAAACTTTGTGCACAAATAGGCAGAAGTTCAAAATTTCCAGTATGTGCGGTGAAAAAAATATGTGGTTTTTTTTCATTTTTTAATCGCTCAAATATTTCAACGCCTTTAACTTCAATGAAACCTGGCTCGTCCGCATGAGGATCAAAATCAAAAATTTTATCAAGAAAAATATATTCGGCTAGGAAACGTCCTATATTTTCCCACATTTCTATTGCAATCGCATGGAGTTCTTGCTCTGTTTTTTCTGGATATGCACCTCTAAGATTTGTAAGTGTGATTTGATGACGATGTAAAAGGGGACCAATTTTTTTTACCAACCAAGAAAAAAAAGAGACTCCCATTTTGGCAGGAAAGCATTTTAGAATAAATAAAGAACCAAAGAGCAGATACGCCCATAACAAGTAGGATATTTTTTTAGCTATAATTTTAATAAGATATATGAGATTTTTAAGAGAAAGCTTCATCATGATTTAATCGACTTTAAGGATAATTTTACCAAAAACATCACGACTCTCCATTCGTTTTAAAGCTGTATCAATTTCATCCAGCCCAACAATTGTATCAATGACAGGGTGTACGGCTTTTTGTGCCATTTTTTGCATGGCATTTTTCATATTTTCCATACGGCAGCCAAATGAACCGAATATCTTAAGCTGTTGCTGGAATAATTGCATGAGATTTATTGGTGCTGAAACACCAGAGGTAGAACCGCAAGTCACTAAGCGTGCTCCTTTTTTCATACATAACAAAGAACCGTTCCATGTATCTACACCAACATGCTCAAAAACAACGTCAACACCTTTTTTTTGGGTTAATTTACGCACTATACCTTCAAAACGATCTTTACGATAATTAATCACATGATCTGCTCCAAGAGAGTGTGCTTTTGCAATTTTTTTATCTGAACCTACAGTTGTGATAACTGTACAGCCCATGTGTTTTGCAAGTTGAATGGCTGCAGAGCCAATACCTGAACCACCAGCCTGTATCAGGATTGTTTCTCCTGCTTGTAGTTTTGCGTTATCGAAAAGCATATGTTCTACGGTACCAAAAGTAATTGGAGCAACCGCTGCCTGCAATTCATCACATTGAGGAGGTGATGGAACTAATAAACGTGCTGGCAAATTGACAAGCTCACACGCAAATCCATCAAGGTGAAAACCGTAGACTCCCTTTACATGGCTGCAAAGATTATCCCGTCCTTCATGACAAGCTTGGCATACTCCGCAGGTTTGTGCACCATAAATTGAGACAATCTGTCCAAGTTGGAGATGTTCAACGCCATCTCCTATTTGTATAACCTCACCAGAGGCTTCTGCACCAATGATGAGTGGCATTTTTCTTTTCGCAAAAGCCATGCCACGCCATCCCCATACATCAATATGATTAAGAGCAACGGCTTTTATCCGCACAGTTACTTCACCTAGACTAGGTGAAGATGGCGGGGAAATATTAGTGATTTCAAGCCGACGATCATCGAAGAGCTGCAGTGCACGCATTACCATCCCCTTTAAATATGTTATTAGGTTAGCGTTATAAAATTTTATTATTAAAGGATTATCCTTTATATGCAGTGATGACAAGACTCATATTTTGACCACCAAATCCAAATGAGTTGGACAAAACCGCATTGACACAGGCTTTACGGCTATGATGAGGAACAACATCTAAAGGGATAGCAGGGTCAGGATTATCATAATTTATTGTAGGTGGAAGTATCCCCGATTGAATGGTTAAAAGCGAAAAAACCGCTTCTATTGCACCAGCAGCAGTTAATGTATGCCCAATCATTGATTTATTAGAAGAGACTGGAATATGCTCTAAAAGATCACCGAATACTGTTGATAATGCAAGATATTCCATTTTCTCATTTTCAGGTGTTGAAGTTCCATGTGCATTAATATAATCAATTTCATTGATGGTTATTTTTGCATCGTCTAAAGCTTTGCGAACGGATTCAATTGCTGGTGATGCATCGGGTTTTGAACGTGTACGGTGGAAATCATCGGCTGTTTCTCCACAGCCAGCTAAAATTCCTAAAACTGTAGCATTACGGTTTAATGCGCTTTGAAGAGATTCAAGAACAAAAGCACCTGAGCCTTCTGCCATAACAAATCCATCTCGATCACGGCTAAAGGGTTTTGCTGCTTTTTCAGCAGGATCATTTTGGGTTGAAAGAGCGGATAGTAACGAAAAACGGATGAGAGATTCTGCTGAAACTGATCCATCTGTCGCAATTATGAGAGCTCGATTTGTCTCTCCCCGTCTAATAGACTCAACACCTAATTGAATTGCTGTTGCACCAGATGCACAAGCAGTGGAAAGTGTAACAGGAAGTCCTTTTGTGCCAAATGTTTTTTGAAGTTTTTCTGCAATTGCACCAAATTGTGTGGTTTCAAAAAGCGTTTCATGGAGTTTATCCTTACAGACTTTAAGAAGATGTGCATAAGAAGGTTCATTATTGAATTCTTGCTCTTGATCAAGACTAAAACGTGCGGTCCATTCAAGTTCAACAGGAGGAGCTGCTAGAAAGAGTGGTCCATTAAAATTTTTTATATCAATAGCAGCTTGTTCCAAAGCTTCTTCAGCAGCAAGATGTGCAAGCTTCTCAGAAAGAGCTGAAGCACCAAGTGTACTTTCTTTGAGAAAATCAATTGTTCCAGCAATATATGTATTTAATCCCTCAACGGGAAAACGTGTTATTTTGTGGATACCGCTTATACCGCTTGTTAATTTTTGCCAATTTTCATGTTTCCCTTGTCCCAGTGATGTGACAATGCCTGCCCCAGTTATTGCGACAAGTGGACGCCCAAAATGATCATGATATTTCACGATAGAAATCCCCTTCAAACAGCTGTAAGACGCACAATACCTTCAGCTCTTTTTATGCCAATAGTTGTAACAAATATTTCACGTACTTCTTTAGAAAAAGGTTTTTCATGAGGACTTAACGCTGGAAAACAGTGGTTTTTTTCAATTGAAAGTGCTGCAAGAGCTAGAGCTAGAGGAAATTGTGCTTCCCGCATATAACCAAATAATGTTGTAATGCCACGGTAAGATAGATCAGCATCATCAAGAGCATTTTGTTCTGCTTTTGTTGCTTCGTGAGCTCCTGAGGCTGCTGAAATGGCTAGGGCAGATTTAGCACTCGCAGTTTTTAACATTGTTGCAATTGATTCTCTAAGTGGAATTTTGGTTCTATCTGTTTGGTCTGTAATAATTTGGCTAATTTCAGCATAAGCACGTGCGTTGCGCTTTTCTGCATGTTCTCCACTTTCAAGAACTAGGAAGATACCACCAGAACCGGCTATAATACCGCCGCCGGGGTGGATTTCACGATTCCACACTGGGCTCCATCCATTATGGGTTAAAAGACCACCAAGCTCATGCGCCAACAACATATCATAACTTTGTGCATTATAGGAACCTCCTACAAGAGCATGGGTACTTTGACCTGATTTAATACGAGCTACAGCAATTTGAAGCGCAGAAAGCCCACTACCTTCTTCTCCCATAAATGTACGAGATGATCCAGTGACTTTATGAACAATTGAAATGTTTCCTGCCAAAAGGTTTGAAAGTTGTGCTAAAAATAATGTTGGACGAAGTTCGGTTGAAAGAGCAACATTTAACATAGAAGCATGATCGGCAACTGTGCGCGCTTTAGAAAGAATATGTGTATCAACAGTAATATCACGCTCTCCTCCACTTGCTGCTACGATCATATCCATTGTTGAAGTGAGTTGTTCATTATTTTTCATGCCAGCATCATCAAGAGCAAGACCAGCCGCATAGGTACCAAGACGCTGCCATGTTCCCATTTGCCGTTGATCACTTTTTTTAGGAATTTGTAAACTCCAATCAATTTCGGGCAATTTATGAACCGTGTAGGGTAAAAAAGTTGTATAATCTAGGTTTGGTGTACGGATTGGATCATTTAAGAGATTCCAATGTTGATCAGTTCCTTCCCCCAGAGAGCTTATGATTCCTATGCCAGTGATGAATACAGATTGATCATGCATGGTGAAAAAACTATTCCGCCTGTTTTAAGGCAACGAGATCATCAATTTTTGCACAAAGGTTTTTAAGAACAAAGTATTCTTCTGTTGCAACAGTACCTTCGTTGACTTCTTGTGTCCATTGTTCTAGAGGGACTTTTATTCCGAAAGCTTTATCAATAGCGAAAACAATATCAAGAAAATCAAGACTGTCGATTCCTAGATCGTCAATTGTATGACTTTCAGGTGTAATAGTATTGCGATCAATTTCACTGATTTCTGCAATGATATCAGCAACTTTATCAAACGTGGAAGGCAATGTACGGATTCCTTATTATAGAGTTAGTAAATTCAAAATACATTTAATATTGTTCTTCTAGCCTTTTTTTTATTTTAAAAAAAGACTTAATCCAGAATATAGCTGTCTTTATCTATAGAGATAAGAGGTTTACAGTACATGAAACACTATATCTCAATTTTTAAAAAACTTTGAAATTTTATTGCGCATTTATTTTACGAGACTATTTTTTCTATTGGCCGCAAGGACAGCAAGGGCTGTTATATTAACAACTCCCCGTGAAGTTACTGAAGGCGTTAAGATATGGGCGGGACGTGCTGCCCCGATTAGAATAGGACCAACATGGAGTGCATTTGTGAGGCTTTTAACAGTGTTGAGCGTGATATTGGCTGCATCAAGTGTTGGAAAGACAAGCAAATTAGCTTCACTTTTAAGACGAGAATCAGGAAAAACACGATCACGAAAAACTTTGGAAAGAGCAGTATCACCATGCATTTCACCATCTGCTTCTAATTCAGGGTGTAATTTGGCAAGAATTTCTGTTGCACGTCGCATTTTACGCGCACTTTCTGTGTTTTTAGAACCAAAGTTTGAGTGTGATAATAAGGCTGCTTTTGGTGTTATTCCAAATGCTTCAACTTCTTGAGCTGCCAATACAGTCATTTCAGCGATTTCTTCTGCAGAAGGATTTTCATTGACGTAAGTATCTGTGAGGAAAAGAGTACGTTGTTGAGAGATAAGCAAACTCATAGCAGAAAAACGGTGAACATTAGGATCAAGACCAATAATTTGTTCAATTAATTCAAGTTGACGTTCAAAACGTCCTTCTAAGCCGCAAATCATTGCATCTGCTTCTTCACGCATGACAGCAAGGGCAGCAATAGCCGTTGTTGATGTTCTCACTACTGTTTTTGCCATTTCAGGCGTAACACCACGTCTTCCTGTATAATGAAAAAATAAATTAACATAATCACGAAAACGTGGATCATCTTCAGGGTTTGTTAATTCAAAATCTATACCAGGACGAATTCTTAAACCAAAGCGTTTTAATCTTGCTTCTACGACATGTGGACGGCCGATAAGGAGAGGCGTTGCTGTTTGTTCTTCAATGACAACTTGTGCTGCACGAAGGACGCGTTCATCTTCACCATTCGCATAGATGACGCGTTTACGTTTTGCTGTTTTTGCTGCAGCAAAAACAGGTTTCATTGTTAAACCAGAAAGAAAGACAAATCGATTGAGGATATCATAGTAGGCTTCCATATCTTCAATGGGACGAATGGCGACACCAGTTGCCATTGCTGCTTTAGCAACAGCGGGAGCAATACGCAGTATTAAACGCGGATCAAAAGGAGAGGGGATCAGATAGTCTGGTCCAAAATTGGGTGGTTCTTTTGAGTATGCACGTGCTACAACATCTGAAGTTTCTTCACGTGCAAGGGCAGCAATCGCATGAACAGCGGCCATTTTCATTTCTTCATTAATTGCACTAGCACCTACGTCTAATGCACCACGGAAGATATAGGGAAAACAAAGGACATTATTAACTTGATTGGGATAATCAGAGCGTCCTGTACAGATCATTGCGTCTGGTCGTATAGAGCGTGCTTCTTCAGGCATAATTTCTGGTACTGGATTAGCCAGTGCTAAAATGAGTGGATTTTGAGCCATTCTTTTAAGATATTCAGGCTTTAAAACACCACCCGCAGATAGGCCTAGAAAAATATCTGCATCATCAATAATATCAGATAAAGTTCGTGCGTCTGTTTTTTGTGCGTAATTGATTTTCCAACGATCCATAAGGGTCTTGCGATCTTCATAAACAACTCCCTCTAAGTCACTAAGCCAAATATTTTCAACTTTCGCCCCAAGACGAACCAAAAGATTAAGACAAGCTAGGGCAGCAGCACCTGCACCTGAGGTAACTATTTTTGCATTTTCAATTTTTTTTCCTGAAAGATTTAAGGCATTTAATACAGCCGCAGAAACAATAATGGCAGTTCCATGTTGGTCATCATGAAAAACTGGAATATTCATTTTAGCACGAAGCTTTTCTTCGATGTCAAAACATTCAGGAGCCTTAATGTCTTCAAGATTAATACCACCAAATGTAGGTTCTAAGGTCGATATTGTTTGCACCATTTGTTCTATATCGGATGCATCAATTTCAATATCAAAAACATCAATATTCGCAAATTTTTTAAATAAAACTGCTTTGCCTTCCATAACTGGCTTTGACGCCAGTGGACCAATGTTTCCTAAACCAAGAACAGCAGTTCCATTGGATATAACAGCGACTAAATTAGCACGGGAGGTATATTGAGCAGCAAGATTGGGATCTTCATGAATCGCAAGACATGGTGCTGCAACGCCTGGAGAGTAAGCAAGAGCTAAATCACGTTGATTATCAAGAGGTTTTGTTGCTTGTATTTCCAATTTTCCAGGTTTTGGGTATTGGTGATAAAAAAGTGCGGCACTGTCAAGTTCAGCTTTTGGTGAACTGAAATCACTATTTCGTTCTCTAGGCATTTTTATGATATCCAAGTTAGCGTATGTGTATATGAAATGTTCCATCTACGATAAGGTTTTGTCCACTAATAGATCCTCATTTCTCTGAATATCAAAATGCATGAGCATGAGCAAACTCTTCTGGATCGTAAAACCAGTTTGATGATTCTTTTTGTTTGTGTGCATGAATAATTTCATTGATAGCAGCACTTTTCTTTCTCTCTCCTTAATAAAACTCATAAAAATTGATTAGTTTACAAAAAAATAAAATATTTTCTAACGATTACATTATCAAGCCATTATTTTTTTGCAATGTTTACAAAATAAGGAAAGAACAGAAGAACATTTCCTATCAATTTCATCCATTTTTTATAAAATATATATTTTATTTAAAGTTTCATACGGAGGTACAAGAAATTTTAAATAACAATTTGTAATTTATAAATTGTTTATTCAGCTATTTTAAAGGAGACTGGAATGTTGAAAATGGAAGTGGTGTTGTTCATTGTTTAATTGGATTCTTAATAGTGAAAGCTGTATTTTTTATATACTAACAATTATGTGTTTTAATAAACAAAGATGTGGCTGAAATGGCTGTAATTGCGGATTTTATAACATGAAAATCATATATTTTCCATAACGCTTTTCTTTATAATTTATAATGCATCATTTCGTATGTTGGATGGGAAATTTGAATACAATAAGATTCTTTTATTTAAAATTCACCTAATATAATAAAAAATATTTACTTACATAATTCAAACGAGAGTAATGTGTGGATAAAAAACATTAAAAAAATAAATAGAAATGTTTCTATGAGCTATTTTAATGTAAAAGCACGGAATTTTTTCACAATTAGCAAAAATAATTATTACCTATTTTGTACCTTTATGAAACTATGAAAAATAAAGGAGTTAAGAAAAAGATAAGGAAATAGAAAATATGCTTTATCATTCTTAGAATGATATGTTGTTTTATAAGTCATTACGCTTCTTTAGGGTTATTGCTTAGGATATCACAGAAGACCGCACGCCAATTATCCCAGCCTTTGAAGTACAAAGCTGCAGTTAAAAGCAAAGTACTCTACAATGAGCCATTAAAACAACTGGAGAGGAAAAAAGTGGAAAAAATATCTTTTTCCACTTTTTTTATTTTTTATTGGATTCGACCACTTGCATGAGCAAGCATAGTATAAACTTTTCCGGTATCTGATATCAGGTATTTGCGAACTGAGCTGGAAGAACCAGAACTGCGCGATATATCACGTAAGAGTTTTTCAAAATCTGTAACATATTGATTCACTGAACGTTTAAACTCAAAATCGCTCATATATTTTCTCTTAATCATTTCAAATATTTTTTGTCCATTTAAGGTATAAAGGCGTTCTGTTACGATGTTTTTTTGTCCACGTTGATAATGATCCCATAGCTCAACAATGGCATTGTGATTAATAGCTTGCACTATACCAGAAGCTAATGAATTAAGAGAGCAGTTTGCAGGAGATGGTTTTGTTTGCACTGATGTTAAAACATCATCACTAGGGGGAGCATCATAAAACGTTTCTTCACGTGAAGCTCTTTCTAAGAGATTTGACACCCATTTATTTGGTCTTTTTTTGCTTTGATCTTGTTGCAGAATAGGCTTAGGTGGTACGATCTTTTTAACGGACTCAGTGGAATTGTCACTTCTTTGATTAAACATTGATGATGCAGGAAATTCTGATATCAGCTGTTTTTTTGCGCCCTTTTGATCATTTTGTATAACACTGACTAGATCTTGTAACGCTGTAATCTGTTCATTCAAAGCTGTGCGAATTGTTTGCGTTGTTTCTTTTGTCTTTTCCGGAAGTTTTTTAACATTTTCATTGATATCATTATTAATCTTTGAAAGCTCTAAACGAACTTCATCAGCGGAGCGACGTATGTCTTCTGCTGCTTCTGAAAAACGCGCCGATGCTTCACTAACAAGCCTATTAAGTGATTGTTGGAATGAATTTGTGGAGTTACGTGCATTCTTATCAGAGCGTTCAAGTGCTGAGTTGAAGATTTTTTCATAATGCCCAATCATTTGATTAATTTCATGAGACTTTGAAACAAGAGCATCACTTAATACAGAAAGCGTATTATGTTTTTCTTCAAGTGTTGCACTCAGTGAATTTTCAGACTGTTCAAGAACATGAATAGTTTGGGAAAGTGTTTTTGCATGTTCACCAAAACTGCTCGTTATATGATTAATTTGTTCAAAGGTATTCTTTGAAAGTCCTTGCAGAATTTCAACATTATTATTGAGCACTTGATTTGAGGCTGACAGACGCTCTGCTACTTGGTCCGTGTTGCGGAAAAAATTACTCGCACTCTCATTAAACTGACCATCAATATTTTGAACAGCTGATAATAAAACATTACTATTTTCGTGAAAATTGTAAATTGATTGATTCAACTGTGTTAAGACGGATGAGACATTATTAACAAGTTCTTCCTTCATAACCGTTATTGTTTGAAGTGTTTCAGAGTTAGCTTTTGTTAAGCTATTCACTAAAAATTCATTGTGTGCATAAATTCTTTGTTCAGCTTCTTGTGTGGAGAGAGAGAGTTGTTCACCGATATGCTGTGTTAAAGAATCAATTGATTCTGTCGTATTTTGCGCTGCTTGATTTAAGTGATTTGTCAGCTCTGTTATTTTTCCAACATGTTTTGAAATTTGTGTTGCTGTTTGATTTTCTGCAACTTCCAAACGGCTCGTTACATCAGAAAGTTGATAACCTAAATTATTTTTAAAATTTTGCATAGAGTGATGAAGAACATCACAGCGTTCATTAAGAACTTGCTCTATTGCTGTTGTTGATGTGTGAATGGTTTCGTTCAATAATGCTTGTGCATTATGACTGGCTGTTGCGAAAGCTTCGACAGTATGCGCTGTTTGTTCAGACAGAACGGACAGAACTTTTTCACTGGTATCATAAACAGTTTTTTTGACATTTGATACAATGCGATTGCCTGATTCTGAGAGAATATTTTCTGCTTGTGCAGTAACATTTGTAACAGATGAAAGAATTTGTTCACTCGTAGAAGAAAGAATATCAGAAGCTTTTATAATCTTATTATGCAGGTTATCTGTAACTATATTAACAGAGTCTTCTAAGGTTACACGCATATTGTCAACACTGCTTTCCAGTGCTTGTTGAATTATCTGACTTTGCTCATTATTAAGCATGAGAGACGTTTTTAACGTGTCAGAACGTTCCTCAATAACAGATGTTTGCATATCAATGGCTTCACAGATTTGGCTAAATTTTTCAGATAAGGTTTCCTCTAGCGTTGTTGTTCGTTCAAAAATTTTGTGTGCACGATCTTCTAGATCTGTATCGAATGATTCCATACGTGTTTCAAGGGTTTCAAAGAAAACACCACTCGATTGAGAGAGAGTGTTCTTTAAAATTTCGGCATGGTTTTCAAGGTTTTTGATATGATCTTGAACCGTTTCAGTAATGTTCTTATTATTGGCGACAATTGCACTTTCAACTAAATCTATTTGTTGTTTCAATGCAACATCGACACGTATATCACTTTTTGCAATGAGATTATGGATTGTTTCCATGCGTTGCTCAAGTGTGCGTGCTTGATCGGCAAGAACTTCATTGAGAGAAAAACTATTAATCGCTAAAGAGTCACGCAGAGCATCGGCACGGATATCAATGTTTCTCGCTTGTGCTTCTAAAGCATCTTGGGTTGTACTGCAGCTTTGTACAATGACATCTTGTAGTTTTTCAGTGCATTGAATGATGTTTGTAATATGATTTTCAGCTTGTTTATCAACGACTTGAATATTGTCAGCCAAAACTTTTTCAATATGAGAAGTGTTTTGGGACAAGACATCAATTTGATTTCTTAATGTATCCGCAATTTTATTCTTCTCGTTATCGAGCATGTCTGCCATAAGAGCTCGTTGATCAGAAAGTTGTACTTTAAAATCTTGTGAACGTTCTTGGATGATATCAACAATGGCATTGTCGACATACTGAATTTCTTCTCTCAGGCTTTCTTTACTTTTATCAATTGCAGAAAGAATAGCTTCACGTCCATTTGTAAATGCATGGGTAATGTCTGCTGTTTTTTCTTGGAGGTTTTCATTTATTTTCAAGACATGAGATTCCAAGAAGTTACCAAGTTTTTCAGCATTATCCTCTAAAGCCTGACTGCGTTCTATAAAGGAATCAATGATGGAATCACTATGTTCTTTAAGAGAAAGATCAACAGTGGCTAAACGTTGTTCAAAGGCTCCAATTGCTTGCGAGGTTATGTTATCAAATTTAGAAGAGAGTTTATGTGCTTGGTCGTCGAGCTTTAAGATCTTCTCATCAAAATTCTGTAGAGATTGATTATTACGATCAATAAGAGCTTGATCCAAGGCTTTAAACTTTTCATCGACAGCGTGCAAAGTTTGATCTGTTACTGCTTGTATATGTGTGGCAATTTTAGCAACATGTACTTCCGCTTTTTCAGCTGTTTCATTAAAGGTTTTTTCTATTTGCTTTTCATTATGATCAAATCGTTTTGAAAAACCATCGAAGTTTTTTCCTAATTCATGAAAAAATTCTGTGTTTTTCTGCTGAATTTGTGTTGTTGTTTCGTTAAATTTTTCAACAAGCTGATTTGTTACGCCATCACCGGCATAGGAAAGTTTTTCAACAAGGTCTTCACCTTGTTTTTGTAAAGTTTGAGAGAGAGTTTGTGCAAGCTTCTCAACATTGGTTACAATTTTAGAGGTAACTAAACCAAATTCATCACTCAGTTGTTCTTGGGTTCCTTTAATTGTTGATTGTACGCGATCTGCGTGATTCAAAATGGCGATGCGTTCATTGCTCAATTCTTTGATTAATGTGTGAATACGTGATTCATTCTCAGCATAGGCTTGTTCTAGGTTGTGAACTTCACCTTGTATGATTGCTTCAAGTTCAACAGCACGTCCGAGGGTACGTTCAATACCTTCGTTCATTGCCGCTACTTCTTCACGAATGGTTTGCCCTATAGCAATAGCTTGTTTTTCAGATAAATGTTGTGGTTCACTAAGGCGCTGCGCAGCATTTGTCATAAGAAGAGCAATATTATGCAAGTCGTTTGAACGTTTTGTTAATTGAGCAACGCCCCAAGATATAAGGATAGGAATTGCTGTTCCGGCTGCTACAGCGAGTCCTGTTGGGGATGTAACAAAAGTGCTGATATTGGATAAGGAGCTGAGTCCGGTAGGTGCGAGCTTATGCGCAATAAAAGCTCCTCCCGTTGCCCATAAAGCACTAAGCGCTGTTGTATACCAGTAGACTCGAGAGGAAGAACGCTGCTTTAATAGTCCAAAATTTACAGGGGTTGTTATATCATCATTTGCAGGAAGAAGTTTTGTAGATAACAATGTATTATGAACAGTCCCACCTGAAATATCAGGTGAAGGTTTTGGAGCAAAAAGCTGTTCAACAACGGATTTATCAACAACAGCTTCATCATGAATATTAGAAACAAAAGTTGACGTACCGTTTTCAGCAAAGAATTCTTCTTCTGCCATTGCAATTTTTTGAATCAGATCATCGACATTAACAATATTTTCAGAATTATTTGATGATATTGTTTCAAATTCTGTGTCATTGAAATCAAAGTTCATAGCTTTTGTGAGGGCTTCTTCAACTTCAACTTCAAATGTTTGCAATTTGGTTCTGCGTGCCATACTCGCCTCGTACTCTTACAGACGGAAAAGGGATACGTCCTCTTCCACATAATCTCTACATACTAGCTGTTAATTATTTAGAAAGGAATATGCTTAGGGAAAAATTTTAAAAACTTATCAAGATAAAGTTAACGCGGTTTCTTATACCCTGTTTAAAAATGTTATAAAATATAGTAAAAACAATTTATTATTTGAATCTAACAAAAACAAAAATACTGTTTACAACTTGTGTTTATAAAAAACTTTATAAGCCGCTAGTCTTTGAAACAAGGATAATTTAATAGCCGTTATATACACAGTTAAGGTGCGAACACCTCTCTATTAATACCGATGATCGTTAATAAATATTGTTGTCCGTTTACTTTTATTGATTCTAAACGAAGCAGATTCATCATCACATATAGTCTGTAATAGCTTAGGATATATAAAAGTATGCCTTTGGACTGTAAGATTATAAAAGAATAAACGTGGAAAAATTTTTAATTTAATATAGCTTTTTGTAAGTTGCGCTTTATTATTGCCTTAAAGAGCCGTTTTTTCTCTAATTTCAGTTGTTTGTTGCTAAATTTTGAAGCTTCTACGTTGACAATTAGATATTTTTCAGTCGATATGCATGCACGAATATTTTATGCAATCGAGATGAAGGTGTAAGAATAATGGCAGAGCGATCACAACACCTGCAAGATGTGTTTTTAAATACGGTGCGTAAGCAAAAAATTTCCCTTACAATTTTTCTTGTCAATGGCGTTAAACTCACGGGTATTGTAACTTCATTTGATAATTTTTGTGTTCTTTTGCGCCGAGATGGACATGCGCAATTGGTTTATAAGCATGCTATTTCTACGATTATGCCTGGACAGCCTGTGCAGATGTTTGAGGGTGAAAGTCCTGAGTAAACATATCATTTTAAGATAAACCTCTTATCCCATTTTAAAAGTACTTAGATTGCTATGATAAATAAAAATGAGAGATTAGGAGGGGTGTTTTCGCAGAATACAGGGCAGGTGCGCGCACTTGTTTTGATACCGATTTTTCAAGAAAATAGAAGTGAAAGCTCTTTGAGAGAGTGTTCTATATCTTCTCGTGTTAAAGAGTCATTAGGCTTAGCGCGTGCTATAAGGTTAGAAGTTGTTAATTATGAAACGGTTAATATTGCAACGCCTCGCTCTGCGACTCTCTTTGGAAAAGGTAAAGTAGATGCGTTAACCTGTTATATAGATGAATATTCTATTGAGCTTACGATTGTAGATCACTTTTTAACGCCAGTACAGCAGCGTAATTTAGAAAAATTATGGAATTGCAAAGTTATCGATAGAACGGCTTTGATTCTTGAAATTTTTGGGGATCGTGCACGAACAAAAGAAGGAGTTTTGCAAGTAGAGTTAGCGCATTTGTCTTATCAAAAAGGGCGACTTGTGCGTAGTTGGACGCACTTGGAAAGGCAACGGGGGGGACGTGGCTTTCTAGGTGGACCTGGTGAAACGCAAATTGAAGCAGACAGGCGTCTTTTACAAGAGAAAATTATTCGTATTCGACGCGAATTGGAAACGGTTATTAAAACACGTGCACTACATAGAGCAAAAAGGAAAAAAACATCTTATCCTGTTGTGGCACTGGTAGGATATACGAATACAGGAAAATCAACTCTCTTTAACCGTTTAAGTGGTGCAGATGTATTAGCAAAGAATATGTTATTTGCAACGCTTGATCCGACTTTGCGCAAAGTTGTTCTTCCCCATGGAAAAACTATTCTTTTGTCTGATACTGTAGGGTTTATTTCTAACTTGCCAACAAATTTGATTGCAGCTTTTAGAGCAACCCTTGAAGAAGTGGTTGAAGCGGATCTCATTCTTCATGTAAGAGATATGTCAGATCTTGATCATCGTGCACATGCTCAAGATGTTTTAGAAGTGCTTTCAAGTCTTGATATCGATATTGATGATATGGAGCATATCATAGAGGTTTGGAATAAGATTGATATGTTGGATGAGCAGGCATTGAATGTTTTACAAACAAGCGCAAAAACACGATTAAATCCTGCTCTCATGGTATCAGCGCTTAAGGGGGATGGACTCGATCAATTATTAAGAGCCATTGAAAAGCGAATTTTTGGAGAGGTGCAAAGCATTGAATATCTTTTAAAACCTCATGAAATGTCGCTTATCGATTGGTTTTATGAAAACTCTTCGGAAATAATGCAAGAAGGACATGATGATGGGTCTGTTACCATTAGAGCCGTTATTACTTCTGAAGCAAAAAAACAATTAGAGAACATCAAAAAAATATGAATTAAGTTCTTTAAAGCTATTGCTGAACATTTGTGCTTAAATTTTATGTTTTTATTATCTGAAAATAATATGACAGCAAGTTAAGAGGATAGTTACTACTTTCTCTTAATAAAACAATATGAAGAAGTATTTTGCTGGTTAAAATAAAGATGAGTCTTAAGTGTAATAAAAGACTATTCCTACGTACTGTATGGCGAAGCATTTTGATTGTTTTGCTATTACAAATGCTATGTATATCTTTGATTTGGTTGTATTATTTTTTTCAGCCCCGTGGTTACCAAGCAACTTTAATATTTTCATTATCTGATTCTGTAGGAAAACCGTTACCAATCAAAAAGCAAGACAATGTTATCGCTTTTTTGTTTTCACAGCCTATGTTCTTCAATGATTCGCAATTTTCTTTAAGTGCTTTTAATAAGAAAAAAAATCATGAAAATATCCGTTTATCGCGTCGTGGTGATTTTATCGATTTGACTTTTGAAGCTGAGACACTTGAAGCAGCTCAACGTGGGTTGGAAACTTGGTTTTCCGCATTTTCACAAGCAATCATAAAACAGAAACAATTCTTGTTAAATGATAAATTAGAAGACAAACAATATGATAATACTGCAATCGTTAATATCATGCAGGGATTTCGTACATCTGTTGAGTCTTTTATTCAGCAGGGTGTAAAACAAACAGAGCTTCATGATCTTTCTATGCAATTAACGGAAGCAACTTTAAAGCGTATTCATTTAACAAGTTTGAACTCAACGATTAACGCGATGCGTGAAAAGGGACAGTCTTTATTGTCTTTATCGTTTATTGCAGGTAATTCAGCAATTGTTGCTCTGGAATCTAAACGTGATCTTTTGGAAACGCAAAGAGCACATATGGCGGTGCAATTGGGGTGGACACATCCTCAAATTAAAGCAATGACTGCGGAATTAGAAACAGTTTCTCATCAATTAAAAAATAAAATTTTACAAATCGTTTATCAAGTTCATTCAGATGAGGTTATTGCAACGGAATTAGAAAAACAGCTCAAAAAAAGAATGAACTTTTTTGTAAAAGATCAATCCCAATCTTTGAATGAAATATTTAACGAGTTTGAAAATAAAATAAAAGCAGCAGTCGATGCACAAAATAAAGCGATGAGTAAGTCTGCTCAACGAAGAGAAAAAATTATTGGTTCATATCGGAGATTGAGTGATAATCCTCTTCTTTTACAAAACACAAATATCCACGTGGTTATGCCAACAACGTTAGCACCAATTTCTTTTATGGCTCTTTATGGAAAAAATATTTTTGTGAGTGCATTGGCTAGCTTCCTTACTCTTTTACTAGGAATATTGTTATTTTATCCGTGCTTTAAAAGCAAAAAAGATCAACCTTCAGAAGAGGATTTGAGATCAAAAGAAAATGCTCTTAAGAAGAACGAGAGTATTTTAGTCTCTCAAGAAATGAAAAATCTTGAAGCTTTTATTACGATAGAGGGATTATCTGATGTTTTGAAATGGCGTGCTTCAACCATTATTTCAATCATTGGACCAGAGGCTGCACGGACAGCGGCAAAGCTTTCACTTCATCTCACAAAAGAGAACAAAACAATTCTGTTGGTCGATATTTCTGGTCAACAAATAGAGAAGGTCATTGGTCCACATCGCGGACTGAGTGATATTTTAACGGGCAATGCCCAGCTGCATGATGTTATTTACCGTGATTATGATACGGGGGTTGATATTCTTCCTCAGGGGTTAACAAGTGCTATTTCTGCACAAGATTTTTCAAATGACATTTCTCATATATTACAAGAATTTAAAAAAGAATATGATTTTATCATTCTAGAGATGGCAAGCGAACCAAAATATGGATTTGAGCAATTTGCAGAGCTAACAGACTATTATATTTGTAAGACTGTTCTTAATGAACAAGAATGGATGATGCGGATGGTAAGCAGCTTTCCAAAGGCTGTTTATCGCGTTGTTGCATCATAAACTTTATAAAAAAGAAATATGTATCGCATGTTATAGTGGTACGCTTGTTTTTTGCTAAAGTTATAGTACATACTAGAATACACAATGATTTGATGTTTAAATTTTAAAATGCATTGTAGTTGGAGAGAAGCGTGGGGCAATCAGAGATGGCAGTAAAGAGATTAAACAATAGCATTTTAACGCCCGTGCAAAAGAAAAATAGAAAACAAATACAGGTGTGGCTTTACTCTATTTTATTGCTTTGTTTAGCAATTGTCTTAGTAGGTGGCGCTACTCGTTTGACGGGATCAGGATTATCTATAACGGAATGGAAGCCAATACACGGCGTTATTCCACCGATTGGTGTGGATCAATGGCAAGAGGAATTTTTAAAATATCAACAGATAGCACAATATAAGCTGCTTAATCCTGATATGAGCTTAAGTGCTTTTAAGGTCATATTTTGGTGGGAATGGGCGCATCGTGTTCTTGGGCGTCTTGTTGGTCTTGTCGCTTTATTGGGGCTCATTTGGTTTTGGGCGACTAAGCGTGTTGAAAAAAATATCTTACTCCCGCTTATTGTCGTGCCTATTCTTATCGCCTTTCAAGGCTTTATTGGTTGGTGGATGGTTGCTTCAGGGATTGGGCAAAGTAATTTAACAAGTGTGAGCCAATATCGTTTGGCATTTCATCTTATAACGGCATGTTTTGTTATTGTTTTTGTTACTTATTTATCTCGAGGACTTGCAGAATATTCAGAAAAGCCAGCAAATAAAAAGGTGCAATATTTTGCGGCTTGGCTTGTTGTTCTCGTTTTGATAGAGATTTATTTCGGAGCTTTGGTTGCAGGGCTTCATGCTGGAAAAGTCTATAATACATGGCCTCTTATGGATGGGCAGATTATTCCTGATGGTTTGTTGCAGCTTCGTCCTGTTTGGCTCAATTTATTCGAAAATTCATTAATGGTTCAATTTATTCATCGATTTTTTGCTTATTTTGTATTTATTGTTTCAGTTGTTCATGCTTTCTATGTACAAAAAAACATTCCACATTCAACCCATTCTCGTCGTGCATTTCTTATCTGTGTTATGATTATTATCCAAGCACTCTTGGGTATCTTAACACTGTTACATGAGGTTCCGATAAGTTTAGGGCTCATTCACCAAAGTATGGCACTAGCAGTGTTATGTTTTGCGGTTGCGCACTGGCGAGCAACGAAAGGGGCATATCGCGTTGTTGAATAAAAGTTTGTATTTATAGGGAGTTTTAGTTGCTTGAAAGCATTAAATCGAGGTTCTGGATAGCCGCAGCTGATGCGCCTTTTCCTAAATTATCGAATATGGCGCTGAGATTAAAAATACCTTCACGATCATTTCCAAATACGAACAGTTTCATATTATCTTTATTGGCTAAACACTCTGGATTAAGTCTTTGAAGTGAAGCAGTTTCTTCTTGTGATGCAACTAAAATGGTATTTTGTCCATCGTAATGGTTTGCGAGAATTTCGCGCAAATCAGAACAGTTTGCTGATTTTGTGAATAAATGGCGATGCAGAGGAAGATTCACAATCATCCCTTGGGGAAAACGACCAACACTTGGTATGAAAATTGGGGTTTGGTTGATTTGTCCATAGATTTTAATTTCTGGCACATGTTTGTGTTCAAGATTAAGACCATAGATAAAATAATTGTTCTGAATATTTTGTTGAGATTGATTTTCCATTTCTAAAATCAACTGTTTTCCACCACCAGTATAGCCGGAGATTGCATTAATCGAGATGGGATAATAGGCGTCTAGCAGTCCTGCTTCACGGAGTGGGCGAATCAAACTAATGGCACCGGTAGGATAGCACCCGGGATTGGTTACATAATGTGCTGCTTGGATGCGCTTTCTTTGTCCTGTTGTCATTTCAGGAAAACCGTAAACCCAGTCTGGTGCAACACGGTGGGCTGTCGAGCTATCAATAATCCTAATGTTTTTATTTTTTTTAAGCCAATGAACTGTTTCGCGTGCAGCATCATCTGGAAGACACAAAATAGCAATATCGGCTTGATTAAGATAGTCTTGTCGCAGATGGACATTATGGCGATCTTTATGAGCAAGAGAGAGTAGTTTTAAATCTGTACGCCCCTCTAAGCGTTTTTGTATTTGTAGTCCGGTTGTGCCATGTTCACCATCAATAAAAACTTTAGTTAGCATTCTTATTTGCCTTGTATTAACTTTGCCTATTATATTCAGTTTTTCACATTATAAATTATTTTTAATCATTAAATTATTGAATTTCTTTAGATTATAGATACCTTTTGTAAAAGGTGTAAACAAATAAGAGTGTAAAAAAAGAAATGTAATCTCATTTTTTACCATTCTTGAGAGGGAAGTTTTTTGTTTTTTTTATAACAAAGAATAAGATAAATATTTGCGTCATTATTTTTGAGTGTAAGCGGTTTAAAATGTTTGGTTTGCATGGTTTGCTGTGTTATCGTTCAGTGATTTTATTTTTTTATGTTAGGAACGTGTTTTATGACTCAGCAAGAAAATGACGCACAAAAGCGCTTTTTTAATGATAATTTACAAACTGTTGATGGTGCAATCTTTGATGCAATTAGAGGGGAGTTTGAGCGTCAACAACATGAAATTGAGCTGATTGCTTCAGAGAATATTGTTTCAAGAGCGGTTCTTGAAGCGCAGGGGTCTGTTTTAACTAATAAGTATGCAGAAGGTTATCCAAGAAAGCGCTACTATGGCGGGTGTCAATTTGTTGATGTCGTTGAAGATTTAGCCATTGAAAGGGCAAAACAGCTTTTTGGTGCTGCTTTTGCGAATGTACAGCCTAATTCTGGTAGCCAAATGAATCAAGCTGTCTTTTTAGCTTTACTTCAGCCTGGTGACACATTTATGGGATTAGACTTAAATGCTGGTGGTCACCTTACGCATGGTTCATCTGTTAATATGTCAGGAAAATGGTTTGATGTTGTTTCCTATGGTGTGCGTCAAGAAGATCAGATTATTGATATGGATGAGGTTGAGCAACTTGCAAAAGAACGTAAGCCCAAACTTATTATAGCGGGTGGCTCATCTTATCCGCGGCTATGGGATTGGAAACGATTCCGTGAAATTGCAGATAAGATTGGTGCTCATCTACTCGTTGATATGTCTCATATTGCCGGTCTTGTTGCTGGTGGCGTGCATCCTTCACCCGTTCCACATGCGCATATTGTAACAACAACAACACATAAGTCGCTTCGAGGTCCTCGTGGTGGTTTAATATTGACAAATGATGAGTCTTTATCCAGGAAAATTAATTCTGCAATTTTTCCTGGTCTTCAAGGTGGTCCTTTAATGCATGTAATTGCTGCAAAGGCTGTTGCATTTGAGGAGGCTTTGCGTCCCTCTTTTAAGAGTTACAGTGCCAATGTGGTCGCTAATGCGAAAACTTTAGCAAAAATATTACAGAGTAATGGTTTTAATATTGTTTCTGGTGGTACAGATAATCATTTATTGTTGGTTGATCTACGTTCCAAAAATCTAACAGGTAAACGTGCTGAATTGGCTTTGGGGCGCGCTCATATTACCTGCAATAAAAATGGTATTCCTTTTGATCCTGAAACGCCATCTATAACATCGGGAATTCGCTTGGGATCACCTGCTGCCACAACACGTGGTTTTTCAGAAAAAGAGTTTATTCAAGTTGGTCATCTGGTTTCAGAAGTTCTTGATGGTCTTCGGAGCGCAAAAAGTGATGAAGATAATTATGCCGTTGAAATGGCTGTTGAGAAAAAGGTAAAAGATATAACGAGTCAATTTCCTCTTTACTCTTATCTTAGTAATCGTTAAGGACACAAAAGATGCGCTGTCCTTACTGCCAATATGAGGATACACAGGTTAAAGATTCACGTCCAGCAGAAGAGGGGGCAGTGATTCGCCGCCGCCGTGTGTGTTCCGTTTGTGGTGGTCGTTTTACAACTTTTGAACGTGTTCAGTTGCGTGAGCTATTGGTTGCTAAAAAAAGTGGACGATGTGAACCATTCGATCGTGATAAGTTAATGCGATCAGTTGATGTGGCTGTACGTAAGCGCAATATTGATCCTGATCATATTGAACGAGCAATTTCTGGCATTGTGCGCCAGCTTGAAAGTTTGGGAGAACCGGAGATTGCTTCAGAAAAAATTGGACATCTTGTTATGGAAGCATTGAAAAGAATTGATGATATTGCTTATATTCGTTTTGCTTCTGTGTATCGAGATTTTCGTAATGCAAGCGATTTTCACGATGTTATAGATGAATTGTCAAAGGGTATTGCGGATACAGAATCTCGTTTTGATGAATAAAAAATTGCAAGATGAACGGTTTATGGCTGCAGCTATTCGTCTAGCAGAGCGTCATGTCGGTCTTACAGGTGAGAATCCTTCCGTTGGTACGTTAATTGTGCGAAACGATAATAGTGCGGGGGCATTTATTGTTGGCTATGGCATAACAGCTATTCATGGGAGTCCTCACGCCGAAGTGCAAGCTTTACATATGGCTGGTTCTTTGGCTCAAGGAGCGACTGCTTATGTTACTTTAGAACCTTGTGCGCATTATGGAAAAACTTCGCCATGTGTGAATGCACTCATTGATTCAGGTATTTCTCGAGTTGTTGTTGCGTTGACTGATTGTGACAAGCGTGTTGATGGTCATGGTATTGCTCTTTTGCGAGCGGCGGGTATTGAAGTGGTTGAGGGCATTTTAGCTGAAGAGGCTTTTGAATCTTTATGGACGCATTGGTGCATAAGGAAGATACAACGCTGTGCGGTCACTTTTAAAATGGCAATTTCTGCTGATAATGGTGTTGGGAAAAGAGAAAAGGGCAGCGTAAAAATTAGTGGAACACTTTCTCATGCCCATACGCATATTTTACGCGCTCAAAATAATGCTATCCTCGTTGGTATTGGTACTATATTAGCAGATGATCCACAACTTAATTGCCGCTTGCCAGGGATGGAGATGCGCTCACCAATTCGTATTATTTTGGATGCAGATTTATCTATCCCCCTTGATGCAAAAGTTGTCCAAACAGCTATGAAAATTCCTACATGGGTTATTTGTGATGTGGATCTTTCAAAGAAAAGCAAAAAAAATGCATTGGAGCAATATGGTGTGTCTGTTTATTCGGTAGAGATGAACAATGGTTGTGTGGAACCCTTTGCTCTTTTACAGATGCTTTATAAACATGGGATTAATAGTGTTTTATTGGAAGGGGGCGTAAAGACAGGGGAAAAGTTTTTGAATGCTGGTTGTGTTGATCATTTGATATGTTTTCATACCCCCATGGTTTTAGGAAAAAATCGTATTGAAGCCCCTCATTTTGGAAATTATCTCTCGCAGTTTTATGAGATTGAGACAAGAATGTTTGGAAATGACCGTTTTTATAAATGGAGACGTAAGACATTATGTTCACAGGAATTATAACGGATATTGGTTGTATTGAAGATGTTCAACCTTTAAAGCAGGGGATGCGTTTAAAGATTTCTACACGCTATGCTATAGAAAGCTTAGCAATTGGCGCATCAATTGCTTGTTCAGGAATTTGTCTGACAATTGTAGAGCGAGGATTAAAACAAGAAGATTCTAATTGGTTTGTTGTCGAGGCGTGGGAAGAAACATTACGTTTAACGAATCTTGCACAATGGACAAAAGGAACTTTTGTTAATTTGGAACGTTCGCTTCGATTAGGTGATGAAATGGGAGGACATTTGGTTTCTGGTCATATTGATGGTTTGGTTGAAATCATTGATCAAAAAAATGAAGGGGATGCAATTCGTTTTTATTTAAAAGTTGCAAGACAATTTATACCTTTCATTGTCAATAAGGGATCTATTGCACTTAATGGGACATCTTTGACTGTTAATGGTGTTGAGGATTGTGTTTTTGATGTTCTTATTATTCGCCATACACTCGAAATGACAACGTGGGGACAGGCTAGAATTGGAGATCGGGTCAATTTGGAAATTGATCAACTTGCTCGTTATGCTGCGAAACTTTTTGCTTTAAAAAGAGAAGATGAATAAACCAAAACTCTATTGATCGTTTTCAGAATTTTATGCTTTATAACCTTGATTTTTTTGATTCGTTTTTTGTGGAATTCCATTATGATGAAAGAGATACGTAAAAAGCCTCACGTATTGATTGTTGAAGCACGTTTTTATGAGGGGATTTCTGATGCGCTTTTGAGAGGTGCAGTGAATACTTTGCAAAAAGCTGAAGCAAGTTATGATGTTGTAACGGTTCCTGGAGCATTAGAAATACCAAGTGCAATAGCTTTTGCTGAACAAAATAAGATATCTTATGATGGTTATGTTGCTCTTGGTTGTGTTATTCGGGGCGAAACATATCACTTTGAAATTGTTGCTAATGATTCTTGTCGTGCATTGATGGATTTAACTATTCATCAGCACTTGGCTATTGGAAATGGTATTTTGACTGTTGAAAATGAAGAACAAGCATGGGTGCGTGCGAATCTAGATGACAAAAATAAAGGTGGTTTTGCGGCTGAAGCTGCTTTATGTATGATCGCTCTAAAAAAGAGATTTGGAGATAATCGTTAAATATGGCTGATATAAAAAGCAGACATTTTCCGCGTTCAGCCAATAAACGTGGAGCAGCAAGACTCGCTGCAGTTCAAGCCCTCTATCAAATGGATATCGTGGGTTCGGGGGTGATGGAAATAGCAGCTGAGTATGAAGCTTATCGTTTGGGAAAAGATATCGATGGAGACCAGTATCTTGAAGCTGATTTTCAATGGTTTTTGGCTATTATAACGGGTGTTGTAAAAGATCAAAAGCAGCTTGATCCTCTGCTTCATCAACAGCTTTCTGCAGAGTGGTCTCTTTCACGTCTTGATTCTATATTGCGAGCAATTTTACGAGCAGGTTTATGGGAGTTGATCAACCGTAAAGATGTTCCTGTTGCGGTTGTCATGAATGAATATGTTGACATAGCTAAGGCGTTTTTTGAAGGTGATGAGCCAAAACTTGTTAATGCAGTTCTCGACAGTATGGCAAAAAAAGTCCGCCCATAAGAGCTAGAAATCCCCCATTATTAGGTCAGATATTATCAGACCTAATAATATTGAGACGGTATGTAGACTATATGATTTAGTTATGGGGTGGCAAATTCGCAGGGCCTTTTATAATTTGAATTAAAAAAGGATGTTCTTTTGTTACAGTTGGTGTTGTTTGTGCAATAAAATCAAACACTTGACCGTCTTGTAATCCGTAATTAGCAACTTTTGCAACCTGATTATTTTTATTGAAGTAAATGGCTAAAACTTTGCGATCAATAATCTTTGTTTTCATAAACTGCATCCCACGATAGCGTGTCTGTGAGATGTAATAAAAAACTTCATTATCATATTTTGTTTTTAATGAAGGGGTCCCTAAAGTTAAAAGAACTTGCTCTTGACTTGAGCCAACAGAAATAGAACTTAGAGCATTTCTATCAAGAACATAGCCCTCTCTATAAATTTGGCTCGAACCTGAAGAATCGAGAAGACCACATCCAGCAAGCATTCCTATGCTTGTTATTGATAGACCAATCAATAATTTACGTTTGATTAAGGCTATTATGTGAGGCATTTGAAACAATGATATCTCCTTTTTATACTGAGATGTAGGACAAGAAGGCAACCTCAAGTTTTTTCTAATTTTAGCTTAATCTACCGTAGCTTACACTGAGCTTCCCTGTTATAAAGTGAATTATGCCATATAGAATTTCTTTAGAAAAGAAAAAAATGCATGAATACTTGATATAAATAAAAACACAGTGCTTTATGCGTTTTTATCTTTGGGAGTTGTCAATGAATGTTAAAAATATTCCTCAAATGACATTTGCTTTGGCTTATCCAATATCCGTACGTTCTCTACCTGCTAAAGGTATAAGGGTTCATTTTTGTGCAAACAAAAAAGAATGTACAAATTTAGCTCAGAACCATGATTTAATTGAAGTAAAATCTTGTGAGGGAAATTTCCATATTTTCCCGTGGAAAAAACGCGGAGTACGTATAAAAGGTCTGTTGCAAGCGCGCATACTACAGTTATGTGTTGTTACATTAGAACCATTAGAAAATATCCTTTGTGAAAATATTGAGGTTGTTTTTGTTCCTGAAGATTCAAATTTGATGAAGCCCAAAATATCAGAGGATACAGGAGAATTGTTTTTAGATGTGGAGGGGCTTGATACTCCTGAAGTGTTTTATGATGATAAAATTGATATTGGTGCAATCATGGAAGAGTTTTTTGAGTTGTCTATTAATCATTATCCACGTAAAGAGAGAATAAAGATGGATATGGTTGAAAATTTAGAAGAAGCAGAGCAAAAATTCTCGCCATTTTCTGTTTTGAAAAATTGGAAGTGATTGTAAAAACATAAAATATCTATTGTATGCTAAACGATATTTTCTGCGGAGCGATTTTTGCAAGATTTGCTTTGTGAGTGTTCAGGAGCCAAAAATCATAATATGTGTTTAAAGATGTAAATGAAAAGATGTGGGATATGCAAGCGTGATTAGAATTTCTGTGGATGTCATGGGCGGTGATTACGGTCCAGAAGCAGCTATTGCAGGAGCAGCAATTGTACAAAAATATTTATCAAATATTTATTTTCTGTTTTATGGAATAGAGGAGGACGTTCGTCCAGTTTTAAAAAAATACCCTTGTTTGGATTCTGTATCGCGCTTTTGCCCTACAGAAAGTTATACACGCATGGATGAAAAGCCAAGCCAAGCACTTCGTAATGGACGTGGTAAATCATCAATGTGGTACGCCATTGAAGCGGTAAAAAATGGTGAAGCTGATGCTTGCATTTCTGCTGGTAATACGGGTGCACTCATGGCCATGTCTTATTTTTGTTTGAAAATGCTCGCAGAGGCTGAACGTCCTGGTATTGCGGGTATCTGGCCAACACTTCGCAGTGAGAGTATCGTTTTGGATATTGGGGCAACAATTGGTGCCTCTGCTGGTCAGTTGGTTGATTTGGCGGTTATGGGAGCGGGTATGTTTCGCGCTTTATATCACACTGAAAGACCAAGTGTTGGGCTTTTAAATGTGGGGGTGGAAGAGGTTAAAGGACTTTATCAAATAAAAAAAGCAGGAATGATATTGCGTGAAGTGCAATTAGAAGGATTGGAATATAAAGGATTTGTTGAGGGCAATGACATTGGAAAAGGAACAGTCGATGTTGTTGTAACAGAGGGGTTTTCTGGTAATATTGCTTTAAAAACCGCAGAAGGAACCGCGCGACAGATAGGAGAGATTTTAAACTCCGCACTGCGCAGTTCTTTTTTAACATCTCTTGGCTATTTTTTATCGCGGGGTGCTTTTCGTACGCTGAAACACAAAATGGATCCCGATAGGGTGAATGGAGGAGTGCTTTTGGGGTTGAATGGTGTTGTGATCAAAAGCCATGGGAGTGCTAATGCTAACGGTTTTGCTTCTGCTATCCGCGTTGGTTATGAGATGGTTAATAATGGACTTTTGAAAAAAATAACAGCTGATTTGCGACGGTTTCATGAGAATAAAGAAACACTTTTTGATCAAGAAGGTGAAGAGACAGTGAATGGAGAGTCCTTATGATAAGCTCTTATAATAGAAATGAAAAATTTGAAGAAAAGGTAAGAGCTTAATGATTCGGTCAATTATACGTGGTGTAGGAAGTGCTTTGCCGAAGAAAAGTTTATCAAATGATGAGATTGCAAAGTTTGTTGAAACGTCAGATTCATGGATTGTTCAGCGTACAGGAATACGCCAACGTTATATTGCCAGTGAAAATGAAACAACTGTTTCTTTAGGAGTTGAGGCTGCGCAAGCAGCACTTACAAATGCTGGTTTAACAATAAAAGACATTGATTGTATTATTTTAGCAACGTCCACCCCGAATCGTACTTTTCCTGCTTCTGCTGTTGAAATTCAGCGTGCTTTGGGAATGAGCCATGGATTTGCTTTTGATATTCAAGCTGTTTGCTCTGGTTTTATTTTTGCTTTAACAACAGGAGATTCTTATTTACGGTGTGGAGCGGCTAAAAGAATTTTAGTTATTGGATCCGATACATTTTCTCGAATTTTAGATTGGGAAGATCGTACGACATGTGTTTTGTTTGGTGATGGTGCGGGTGCTGCTATTTTGGAAGCACAGGAAATTGAGGGGGGTATTGCTTTTGAGCGTGGTATATTGTCTGCGAAATTGCGCTCTAATGGTGCTTATATAGATAAGCTATATGTTGATGGTGGACCTTCAACAACACAAACGACAGGCTATTTGCGTATGGAAGGACGAGAAGTTTTTAAATATGCTGTTGGTATGATAACGGATGTGGTTGATGATTGTTTTGCAGCTGCAGGTATGGATTCTTCACAACTAGATTGGTTTGTACCTCATCAGGCTAATAAGCGCATTATTGAAGCATCTGCTAAAAAACTGGGAATTTCACTAGATAAAGTTGTGATTACCGTTGATCAACATGGTAATACGTCTGCGGCATCAGTTCCGTTGGCTTTAACAACAGCTGTTTGCGATGGAAAAATAAAAGAAGGAGATCTTATCATGTTAGAGGCCATGGGAGGTGGATTTACATGGGGAGCAATTCTTATTCGTTGGTAAATTATGGCTACTTGACCATATTTCAAGAAAACGTATAAGTCATTTTGTAATTTTTAATATTTTAATAGGTGGTTATAATGACAAGTAAGACAGTAACGCGTGCAGATTTAGCGAGCGTAGTTTGTAAAAGAGTGGGCTTGTCACATACTGAATCAGCAGCTTTAGTCGAATTGGTTTTGGATGAGATTTGCAACTCACTTGTAAGAGGTGAAGCGGTTAAATTATCCTCTTTTGCAACTTTTCAGGTTCGCAGTAAAAATGAACGTGTTGGACGTAATCCAAAAACAGGTGTTGAAGCACCTATTCCGCCGCGACGTGTTGTAACGTTTAAGGCTGCCAATGTCCTTAAACAGAGAATTTTAGATTCGCATCGTGCAAGACAGAAAAAATGATATCTCATAAATAAACGCTATGGTATGTTTGGTATTTGTTAAAAAAACGATAAAATAAAGGTCTTTGTTTTTTAGAAAAAGACAGTTGTGTAAGTCGTCAATGATGGTCTTATTTTTGACTAATCTTGTTGAGAAATTGAGACGGAATGAGTCATTGTAAAGTAATTTATTTTGTTTTAAATAAGGTGTTGCAAAATGGATAAAAGCTCTGATGCTTTTCGCACAATTAGCGAAGTAGCCGAGTTATTGGAGCTTCCGCAGCATGTGTTAAGATTCTGGGAAACACGTTTTAGGCAGATTAAACCAATGAAACGTGGGGGAGGAAGGCGCTATTATCGTCCGGTCGATGTTGATTTGCTCAATGGTATTAAGCAGTTATTATATGATCAGGGTTATACGATAAAAGGTGTGCAACGCCTTTTGAAAGAAAATGGTGTTGCTTTTGTGACTGCATTGGGTAATGGTGATCTTGATGCTATGAATGTGGTCATAGAGAAGAAACATGCAGGACAAACTTCTGAAAATGCTAGCAATAAGCCTAAAAAATCTTCTTTTGGGCTTTTGAATTTCATGAGGAATGAAGGAGAAACATCTGTTGGTTCTGTGAATCTTTACAAAGATAAAACTGATAAAGCATTGTTGCAAGAAATCCTATTTGAACTCATTGAATGTAAGCGTGTTCTTGATAGAGCTCGATAGCAATAATGTTTTTTGTTTTATATGTGTTGCTTTTTTAGCAAAATATGTGTTTTGAAATTGTTTTACAAATCAATATCTTGCGTCTAGCATAGCAATGTGTTTCGTAGATATTTAGATGTTTTATGGGTGTGCCCAGAGTTTTATACGTTTAACGAGTAGTAATGTATCGTATGTGTATATTTAACGAGTTTTTTATAAGAGTTTTTAATTTGGTAAAATATGAAGAGGGGAAAGAATAGGCGCTGAGTTTTGCCATTTTTCTCTGATTTGACTTTATGAAAGCTAATGCAATATCTCATCAGTGTAGATTGCAGGATGTAGAATGCCATTGATTCACCAATTCATCTGCTTGTTTTAAAGAGATGTTTCTTAAGGCTTCTTAAGCTTATTTCACCATGATTTCTCGTGAATGATATAATGGTAAACCCGTTGAGTACTGTTATTTTTACATTTATGAAGGAGCAAGTCGGCATCAGCATTATAGTTTAGCCTACCCTCAATGATTGCAATAATCCTTAGCACTTTAGGCGGTTCATTGTGGGCATTTTAAAAGTCCTTTCTCAATAATTTTTAACCACACACTCATTCCGCTTGTCTCGTGCCAAAAAATAATTTTGATAGATTCAACATAAACATATCTAAAATGAGACAATCCTATGATATTCGAAACCTTATTTAATATGAATAAAGATATATTATCATTATAAATCAATATCTTGTCTTTTTATAAGAGCTTATCTTACGAATAAGACATATCATTGTTCAGCTAATTTTACATATTTTTTATTAATAAATATAATCTTGTTTTCAGCCTTCTTGCTTGATGTTGCTATAATTATCGTAATGATCTATCCATGATAATAGCACCATCTTTGCATTATAAAGGTAAAAGATTAATGTTATTATTAATATTCAATTGTCTATGATTTTTGCATTAAAAAAGCTCATAGCTTACATTGATTTTTTTCATCAATCTACCTTGTAGAGAGTGATCACGTGATTCTTTCTGGTGATAGGTAATTGTGCATGAAACCAAAACACACTAGAATATCAAACCCTCTCATTTTGTACAAAATTTGAAGATTTATAGTAAAAAATTAACGTATTACCACCTTCTGCGATGTTATGCATTTATTACACGTTGCAAATCCGGAGGTGTTGCCTCATTTGAGAGTTGTTTAATCACATCTTCTACAGATAAAAGGGTTTTATTCGTACTTCCTAAACGGCGCATATTTACGCTGTTTGTTTCAGCTTCACGTTTACCACATACCAAAATTACGGGGACTTTTTGTAAAGAATGTTCTCGTATTTTATAGTTAATTTTTTCATTGCGGAGATCTGTTGTTGCGGAAAGTCCAATAGCTCTAAGTTTTGCTGTTATTTTTTGGGCATATTCATTTGCTTCGGACGTAATTGTTGCAACAACAACTTGTTCAGGAGCAAGCCAAAGTGGCATATGTCCAGCAAAATTTTCGATTAATATACCAAGAAAACGCTCCATTGATCCAAAGATAGCACGGTGGATCATAACAGGTTGACGTTTTTCTGAATCTTTATCAATATAGAATGCACCAAAACGTTCGGGGAGATTAAAGTCTATTTGTGTTGTTCCACATTGCCATTCACGACCGATAGCATCCTTTAATGTATATTCAAATTTTGGACCATAAAATGCTCCTTCACCTGGAAGGATGCTTGTTCTGATTTGTCCTGCAAATTTTGTTTCAATCGTTTTAAGGACAGATTCCATGATACTTTCTGCATGATCCCATAATGCATCAGACCCAACTCGTTTTTCTGGACGTGTTGAAAGCTTAAGACTAATTTCTTTAAAACCAAAATCAGCATAAGTTGATAAAATAAGATCATTAATACTGAGACATTCATCGGCTAATTGTTCATCAGTACAAAAAATATGCGCATCATCTTGCGTAAAACCACGCACACGCATAAGACCATGTAAAGAGCCCGAAGGCTCATAACGATGAACAAGTCCAAATTCAGCAAGTCTGATAGGCAAATCACGATAAGATTTTAAACCATGTTTAAAAATTTGCACATGACCAGGGCAATTCATTGGTTTAAGGGCATAAATATTCCCATGATCTGAATCTTCTGCTGCTGGAGTTACTTTGAACATATTCTCCTTATACCAGCCCCAATGGCCAGATATTTCCCAGAGTGACCTATCGAGAACTTGTGGTGCATTAACTTCAGCGTATTGATGATCATCAAGGCGTCTACGCATATAGTTGATCAAATTTTGGAACATTTTCCAACCTTTTTTGTGCCAAAAAATCATTCCTGGCCCTTCTTCTTGAAAATGAAATAAGTCCATTTCACGTCCCAAGCGGCGATGATCACGTTTTTCAGCTTCTTCTAGCATATGGAGGTAGGCTTTTAAGTCATTTTCATTTGCAAATGCTGTTCCATAAATTCTTGTGAGCATTGGATTATTGGCATCGCCACGCCAATAAGCTCCTGCGACTTTCATTAATTTGAAAGCATTCCCAATTTGCCCTGTAGATTGCATGTGCGGTCCGCGGCAAAGATCAAACCATTTTCCTTGATAATAAATTTTTAAATCTTGATTTTCAGGAATGCTATCAATAAGTTCAACTTTATAAAATTCCTTTTTCTCAGAAAAAATTTTTCTCGCTTTTTCACGAGACCAAATTTCTTTTCTGAAAGGTTTATTGCGTTGGATAATTTCACGCATTTTCTTTTCAATGACGGTGAGATCATCTAATGTAAAAGGTTGTTGGCGTGCAAAATCATAATAGAATCCATTCTCAATGACAGGACCTATTGTTACTTGCGTTTCAGGAAAGAGTTCTTGCACTGCTTCAGCAAGGACATGGGCGCAGTCATGCCTTATGAGTTCAAGAGCGCGTGAATCTTCTCGGGTAATAATCTCTACTTGACCAGATTGTTCCAATGGATCCGATAAGTCTCGCGTGATACCATCAAGCCTATAGGCGACAGCTTTTTTTGCGAGTGATTTAGAAATGGATTCTGCTAATTCCAAACCAGTCATTTCGGAGGGGTAATTACGTTTTGAACCATCAGGAAAAGAAAGAGAAACAGAGCAAGACATAAAAACACCCTTTTAATCCAATTCCGCTAACGATTGCGGATGGTTTCGTGAAAATTGAGTAAAAAGCTTATAGACTGATTTTTTATCAATACATACGAAAAAAGAAAAGGATTATTTGTTGTGTTTGTCAGAAATTTTCCAGTAACGCCAAGGTTTATAAAAACAGCAAGAATTTCCAAGAGAAATAGGTACTGGGTCAAAGCCATCTGTTCCAAAGGGCCCACAACGTATGATACGAAAGAGTCCCATCCATGCACCAGCCCAAAGCCCATGGCGTGCAATCGCTTCATATGTATATTCTGAACAAGTCGGGGCATGGCGACATTGATTGCCTATAAGATTTGAAAGTGTTATTTGATAGAAACGTATTAAGAAAATACCCAATAATCGTCCAGGTGTTTTTTGCCAATTGCCTGTGTAATTTCGAGTCAATTTTTTTTGTCGAGATTGTGATTTGAACATTTATTTTTCTTCAATTTTTTGAATGCAGTCTATCGTTGCATCAAAGGGTAGTAGTGTTGCTGCATGGCGCATTTTATAATCTTTAATGGGCTGTAAGCAAGAAAAATCCTTAAATGGAGCTTGAGGAGAAGGACCATTTTGCGTTAGCATTTGATAAATAACTTCACGCAATATTTTAAGATCTTGTGTTGTTTGTCCGATGATATGAGATGCTAAAAGTGAAGCCGATGCTTGCCCTAGCACACATGCGTGTATTTCATGGGCAAAATCCGTAATAATACCATTTTCCACTTTTAAATCTACAGTGATTGTCGAACCACAAAGGTGTGCATGTTTTTTTGATGTTGCATCAGGATTATTAAGACGCCCAATTTTTCCTATATGTGCAGCATATTTAAGTATTTTATCATTATAGATATTATCAATCATGCGCTATTGCCTGAAATTTTGAGAGTCGTGATTGTTTAAACTTTTAATTCGCTTATATAGAGATTATACAAAATGAAATAGGTATGGAGCAAATGCTTTGTATAGAGTAAGCTTGGAGTTTTTGAATGCGTAATGTTGTTAAAGAAGACGCGAAGGATTCTTTTTTATCTGAAGAAAAGCGTCCGAGTATTGAAGAGGTGGAAGAAGCGATTCGTACATTACTCTTATGGATAGGGGAAAATCCAAATAGAGAAGGGCTTTTAGATACTCCAAGACGTATAGCCAAGGCATATCGCGAGCTTTTTAGTGGTTATAGTCAATCGGTTAAAGAAACCTTAGGTACAGTTTTTGAAGAGGTTTCAGGATATAATGAAGCCGTAATCGTAAAAAATATACCTTTTTATTCACACTGTGAGCATCATATGATCCCAATTATTGGGAAAGCACATATAGCATATCTTCCTAATGAAAAAATTGTTGGCCTTTCAAAAATTGTGCGTGTTGTAGATATTTTTTCTCGTCGTTTACAAACACAAGAAGCCATGACAGCGCAAGTGGCTCACGCGTTAAAAACGTATCTGAAGCCTCATGGTGTAGCAGTATTGATTGAGGCGGAGCACATGTGTATGGCTATGAGAGGAATCCAAAAACAGGGCTCTACAACAATTACAAAAAACTTTCATGGTTATTATGAAAAAGATCAAGCTGCACAAGCACACTTTATGATGATGATTCAAAGATCGTAGTAAAGTCGATATTTTTAGTAATCTCTATTAAGTTATAAATCGTTCGGATAAAAATAAATTATGAGAAAGAGAAAATTGGCTTGTACCTTTCTTTATGATTTGTTAAAGGCTAAAAACCAGAATGTTTTTCTTCCCACGTGCGGTCGTGGCGGAATTGGTAGACGCGCAGCGTTGAGGTCGCTGTGGGGCAACCCGTGGAAGTTCGAGTCTTCTCGACCGCACCAGTTAGCGGTGAGTCTCTGTAATGAGATGAAGTTATGTAGAGAGAGGGGATTTATGCGCATTATAGAAAAATCTTTTTTGTATGTTATTTGTTGATGTGTTGCTAATAATGTTTCATTTTTTATTACTTTATCTGTGCATTTGAAATGTTATATTTTTATAGGGTGGGGGTAAAGTTGCAGTGAGAAGTATAATGATTTTGAGATATTTAACACTTCTTATTTGTATTTCTTTATTGTCAGCATGTAGTGATTCACGCGCTGTGCTTTGGCATGGAGTGCATGCAACTCCTTCTATGACTGCAGTAGAAAGAGAAGTTGAAGAGAACCCAGTTTCTCCAAAAGCCATCATTCCAGTGTATGTTGCAACAAGTCGTATGATGCAAAATAATTACGCTCAACCTTATGGTGCAGAGCGATCAAATAAAGTACATTACAATCGCGTTGACGTAGGAATTCCTCAGCAACATACAAAGGGAGTTGTTGAAATAAATGCCTATAAACCTACGCATGATAAGTATTTTGCAGCAGTAGCATTGCAAAAATACGATAATAAAGAACAGTTTAAACAGCAATTAAATGCTGCTTTAGAAAAAAAGCCAAAAGGAAAAAGAGAAATTTTTCTTTTTATCCATGGGTATAATAATAATTTTGCAGATGGTACATTTCGTACAGCACAGTTTGCACATGATTATTCTTTAAATGTTGTCGCTGTGCATTATTCTTGGCCTTCTGCCGGATCTGTTCCTCTTTATATTTATGATCGTGACAGTGCTAATTTTGCCCGTGACGGATTGATAGAGCTTTTAACACTTATTAGTGAAACCAATGCTGATCAGATTTCGGTTATTGCGCATTCTATGGGCAATTTTGTTATAATGGAAGCATTTAGAACTTTAGCCTTACAGAAAAAATATAAGCCTATTCGTCGTATTACAAGTTTATTAATGGCGGCACCAGACATTGATGTTGATGTATTTGAGCGCCAACTTAATGATATAAAAAAACTCCCGCAGCCAACAGCTATTTTAGTATCTAGAGCGGATAAAGCTCTCGCGGTTTCAGGACGTCTTACGGGTGGACATCATCGTGTGGGCGATGGCTCAGATATTGAAATGTTGCGTAAAAATGGAATAGCTGTTCTTGATTTCTCTCATGTGGATGGGGGAGCACACAATGTCTTTGCATCTTCACCAACGTTGATGGCTCTTTCTCGAGAAGGTTCTTTGGCTTCCACAATTATGCAAGGTACAGAATTGTCACCTAGTCAAGCTCTTCTTGCTGATGGTAGTAGTGTGTTGGAGAAAACAACACATCTTATCCTTTATACACCTGTACGTTTTCTCTCTCCACGGATTCCACGTTGATAGTGAAAAGAGAGAAGGGGACATCGAATAATGCATTGGAGGTAATATTTTTTAGCACTTTCTTTAGAATGGCTTTGTAAAATGGAAAATAAATAGCGGGATGAATGTAAAAAACAGTCATTAGGTGAGTTTGTGATGATTGCACGGAAACGCTATGTTAATACGCCTACAGTTGTTGATTATTTATCTCATTCCGCAATTAAGTTGTTAGATATTCATGCTATGCTTGTGAAGGTGAGAAAAGGTGATATGGGGGAAAAACCAAATTTATTGCGTCAAATTGATTCTACAAAAAAACAGTTAGATGAGATAAGCCATGCTCTTATTTTAGAATATCGTAAACGCCAAGAAAATGAGCGTTTTTTAAAACAAATTCTGCTATCCATTTCCGATCAACTTTTTGCACTTAACAATGGTTTTAAGGAAACAGGACGTCTTTTTTTTCAAGAAGTTAGAATACTTCAATCTCAGATGCAATGTTTATATGAGGGAAAGGAGAGGCTGCATTTGTTGAATAGCCAAGAATCTTTTTGTTCTCCTTCAAAGATTGATGAAGTTATTAAACAGTTACAAAAAGCACGAGAAAAGCTTATTCTTGAAAGCCCACATCTCTTTGAAAAAAGCACAAAAGCTAAACAATAAAGTTCTTTTAGTTGAACAGACAGATAATTTGAGTTTTACAGCAAAAAACGCTGTTAAATAGAAGGCTATAATCGTTTAAAAGAAAAAAATTGCTTTAATAAATGAAACGCATGTATTTTATAATCATACTCCTTATCCGATTAAAGCTTTAAAAGACTTTAAGGCTGATTCATTAGGTGGTTTTATTGAAGAAAATGTTTGTGGTAAGAACTTTACAAAAAACTTTCTGATTCTTAATAATGGCTCACCGGATAATTTTGCCAATGTTACGGAGTTGTTAGTATATTCATTAGAAACTTAAACTCTAACCTATTTTCTTAATAGGAATTAGTTGAATTTAAAGCATTAAAAAAGAAGTTTGATAAAATAATACGTTTTATAAATTCACGTTTAGCTCTACCTTCTCCTGAATTTAAAAAGGATCGGAAAATGAATAAGCTACACGTAATTAAAAAATCATATGGTGCCCCCAGAGAGCGAATCAGGCTTTAGCAACAAGATTCAAAGTATATAAAGATGTGTAAGGGCGTATTGATGTCTATAGCTTTTTATGATTCAATAAAAAAAGTAAGCATTAAAGGAAAAATCTCAAATCAGAAATTA
>NZ_JBHILY010000084.1:0-832 GCF_042193555.1 Bartonella sp. PS17NMGDW
GATATGGTTGATGCCATTTGCTGGAAATACTATGCCAAAGGTCAGCAAGCGCTTGCTGTTGAACGCGTCTATGCAGCTAATTTGGGGCTTGCAGACTATGGACCCATTTTAAAAGCAGGCATCACGATACTCTTACCAACCCTCCCCTATCCGAAAGCCACACCAGTAATCAGAATTTGGGGTAGCAAATCATGAAACCTTTTTGCATGGTTCTGGCAAATGGAGAAGACATCACCAAAACGCTCATGGATTATGTTTTATCAATTGAAATTACCGATGAAGCAGAAAACAAAAGTGATCGTATCACTATAGAGCTTGATGACCGTGCGCGTGACAGTGATAACGGCTTTCTTGATATTCCTCTTATCGGGACAGTCATTTCTGTAACTCTTGGCTATGAAGGCGGAAAAAACCGCGATATGGGAGCCTATCTGATAGACGAAATCTCTGTAAGCAGCCCACCACAAAGCTTAAGCGTGACAGGGCGCGCCGCATCAATGAACACGTCTTACAGAACCCCCAAAAGCCAATCTTACCACCAACAAACTCTTGGCAGTATTGTTCAAGAGATAGCAGAGCGTAATGGCTATACGCCAAAGGTTGATCCTTCTCTTGCAAAAATCGTTGTGCGTCACATTGACCAAACAGCTGAAAGCGATATGGCTTTTGCTACACGCCTTGCAGAAGAATATGATGCGGTAGCAAAGCCCGTTGATGGTAAACTTGTTCTTGCCAAACGGGGTGAAGGCAAAGCCATCACCGGTGAAACACTCCCTATTATTGTTATTCATGAGAAACATTGCACCTCTTGGGATTTTAAATACAGTGCGCG
>NZ_JBHILY010000085.1:0-782 GCF_042193555.1 Bartonella sp. PS17NMGDW
TTATTTAAAGCTGCAAAAGTTGAAGGATAGTTCTAGCTCTATGCCTGCTTTTATTGCTGCCCCTACAGATAATAACGAACAGCAACAGCAGCCTTCACATTCTTAAAGAAGAAAGATCATGAGAAACGGAATATTGAAGAAGATTTACACCCAGTTTTGTAGATCAATAGGTTGTAATACGAAAATTGAGAATGGAGATAAGTTTGTGAAAGAATTTATACAAATACCGGATCGTGATTGTAGCATAGAAGATCTTATAAAACGACATAGAACTCATACAAAAGTTCTTGCAAAACAAGAAGAATGGCATAAGTCACAATTTGATAATTGGATGAGATGGCATGAAGCAACTCTTGCAGAGCGAGATAAGTCAATTGAACAACAGCAAGTAGTACTTGAAAACCTATCCTCTTTAATTAAGCAAAAAAATGAAACGCTATACAGCCAAAGGCTAAAGTTAGCTTCACAGATGAAAGTTATTGATGAATTAAACAATAAAATCACTGAGTTAATCAACAAAAAAGAAGAACCGAGATTGATCGATTTTATTTTTGCAGGAGAAGTTTTTTAACTTGCGTCATTTGAGCCAAAAATGAGGATTGTTAATTAACAATGAATCATTGCGAGGTTCCTTTTTCAAAAACATTTTTGCAAGACAGGCAATCACAACACGCTCTGTCATAGCAAACATATAAATACGTAGAGCCTTAAGGGGGGATTATGATCACTAACGCACAAACCATTTTATGTCTTGATCTAGGGACCAAGACAGGCTGGGCGAT
>NZ_JBHILY010000012.1:0-41643 GCF_042193555.1 Bartonella sp. PS17NMGDW
GTTTCCATGTTTTATCTCCTTGAATATGCTGGAGATACAATGTCTTTTTGCCAATTATGTTCCAAAAGTGGTAAATAGCCGATAAAAAGGGATAGGAAAGATCGAACACAAGACGGTGATCATCATGGTAGGGCATTTTCTTTTAAAACTTTTGTTTAAAGCACGTTCATAGAGAGTTTTTGTTGATCATAAAAAAGGGGTGTAAAAACGACAAGGCACGCTATTGGGATTTATGAGTTCATTGAACAAAATAATATGGATGTTTTTTTTGTTTATATTCTTTCACAAATAAAAGCACACTTTGTATAGAGAGCTCTTTCTTTGTGTTTTCAGCATTGTATTCTTTTGACAAATGCTTTTCTTTTTGATTGTATCAAAAGGTTTAAAGACAGACCGTGTTAGGATATAAAATGTTTTGTTCAGCTTTTTTTAAAAATAGTGAGAAATATGGACCGCTTTGTGTTGGTTTTGATCCGAGTCATAAAGTTTTGCAATCATGGAATTTAAGCTGTGATTATAAAGGTCTAAAAGATTTTTGTGATATTCTCTTAGCAGCGGTTGTGGGTAAAGTGGGGATGATAAAGCCTCAAGCCGCATTTTTTGAGTTATATGGGGTGGAAGGGCTTCAAATTCTCAAAGAGCTTATTGAAAATGCACAGGCACAAGGTTTGTTGGTTCTCGTTGATACGAAAAGAGGGGATATTGGCTCTACCGCTGAGGCTTACGGTAAAGCTTGGCTTGGTTCAAGCAGTGCGTTTAAAGCAGATGCTATAACAGTCAATCCTTTTTTAGGATTTGATGCTCTCATTCCTTTAATAAAGATTGCAGAAGAAACAAAAACGGCTGTTTTTATGGTTGTTCAATCTTCGAATCCAGAGGGAAGGCACATTCGAAATGCGCGCATTGGTGATCAAACAGTTTCTGTTCATTTGGCACAGCGTATTTTTGAATATAATAGCCAATCTTCAAGTCAATATCATCATGTTGGTCCTATTGGGGCAGTGATTGGAGCAACATTGGGCAATGAAGCAAAAGATACAATCGAACAGTTAGAAAATAACTTATTTCTCGTTCCTGGTATTGGGGCTCAAGGGGGAACAATAACACAATTAACTCAGCAGTTTCCTCAAAGGCTATGGCAGAATCTTATTCCTTCCATTTCAAGATCGATTACACAGGTTGGTCGAAATAGTGTTGATTTAAAAAATGTTATTCATGATTTTGCCGAGCAATCTAAAAATACGCTTCTATCTTAAAGTTTTTTGCTAAGTTATCAAAGAAAAAAAGCTCTTATAAAAGAAGGGGGCTTATCAAATTTTAAGTCAGATACTTCTTTCAAAAAGTGATTTGCTTTATCTAAAGTCAAGAGTTATTTTTGATCTTTTCAAAAAGTGTTCATATATTTCTTATTTTCTGTTGGGATTGGGAGGATCAAATACGGAAAGCAAATGTTTGAAAAAAAATGCAGAAATCTTGGAAATATATGAAAAATTGCTTCAAGGAAGACAAGATATAAGGAAGAAAATGCAAGGAATACCTGAACAGTGCTAAAAGATGAGGCATAAGAGGGCTTGGAGAGTGTATTCGTTTTGGGAACATTTTAGTTTAAGGGCTATGATTCATCTTACAGGATAAACTCTTTTAGAATATCGCTTTATAAGGATATTGTTTTTGTAAAATAAAAGACTCTAACATGTTATTAAAAGTTTTTAGATTGATAAAGTCATTGCAGCGTTGGTTTCTATGGGATAATGGTTATTCGTGAACACATATTGTTGCTAGAGAATAACATGTCATTGAAACAAGAAAAAACCAAAGCCCGTTTACCCCGTGGTTTTGTGGATCGTACAAGTGCACAGTTGTATGCAACTGAAACAATGATTACAAAAATTCGTGAAGTTTATGAACTTTACGGCTTCGAGGCACTGGAAACACCAATTTTTGAATATACGGATGTCTTGGGTAAGTTTTTACCTGATGAAGATCGTCCAAATGCGGGCGTTTTTTCGCTACAAGATGATGATGAGCAATGGATGTCTTTGCGCTATGATCTAACTGCTCCTCTTGCTCGTTATTTTGCAGAGAATTTTGAAGTTTTGCCAAAGCCTTATCGCAGTTATCGTCTTGGTTTTGTGTTTCGCAATGAAAAACCTGGACCAGGGCGCTTTCGGCAATTTATGCAGTTTGATGCGGATATTGTTGGAACATCAACGGTAGCAGCGGATGCCGAAATTTGTATGATGGCAGCAGACAGTTTGGAAAAGTTAGGGTTTCACCAGCATGATTATGCCATTCGCTTGAATAACCGAAAAATTCTGGAAAGTGTTTTAGAATTGATTGGTTTAGGGGAAAGGGAGCAGATTGAAAGGCGCTTAATTGTTCTTCGAGCAATGGATAAACTGGATAAATTTGGTCCTGAAGGCGTGCGTTTGCTTCTAGGCAAGGGGCGTTTGGATGAAAGTGGTGATTTTACAAAAGGGGCCGAGCTTAAGGATAAAGAGATTGAGTGTATTCTTTCCTTACTGACTGTAAATGCAAAAACGGCAGAAGAAATCCTTGATGTTCTCAGACAAGTCGTTGGTCAGAGTGCTCAGGGGCTTGAAGGGGTTCGCGAGCTTGAGGAAATGCAAGCAATCTTTGTCGCTAATGGTTATCACAATCGCATTAAAATTGACCCTTCGGTGGTTCGTGGATTGGAATATTATACGGGACCTGTTTTTGAGGCGGCATTGCTTTTTGATGTTCTCAATGATGATGGGCAAAAAGTTGTTTTTGGCTCCGTTGGTGGTGGTGGGCGCTATGATGGATTGGTGGCACGCTTTCGTGGTGAAAATATTCCGGCAACAGGTTTTTCAATCGGTGTTTCACGCTTGATCGCTGCTTTGCAAAATCTTGGAAAGTTGCCTATGAAGGACACAACAGGGCCGGTTGTGGTACTGAGGATGGATAAAGAACCAGAGGCGGTTGCTGGTTATCAAAAAATGGTGATGCAATTGCGAAATGCGGGAATTCGTGCTGAGCTCTATTTGGGGGCATCGGGAATTAAAGCGCAGATGAAATATGCAGATCGACGTCAAGCGCCTTGTGTGGTTATCCAAGGTTCACAAGAGCGTGAGAGCGGGAAAATACAGATTAAAGATTTGATTGAAGGAGCGCGGTTGTCTCATGAGATCAAAGATAATCAAACATGGCGTGAAAGCCGTCCTGCGCAAGTGATGATTGATGAAGAGCAATTGGTTCAAACAGTACAAGATATTTTGGCAGCCCAAAAACGATAATGATAAAAGTTTTGTGAAAGAAATTGTTAGGAAAAGCTTGAACATTTCTTCTTCAATTTTCAGAATTTGTATTTTACTTGTTTAGATATTCTTAAAATCGCGTTATTTTTTTTAAAGTTCCTGCGGCATAAAAGCAATTTTTAAAGGTGAAAATGCTTTTGAGGACGCGAGGTAAGCACCTTCGTAAAGCAAAATACTGGACACTGAAGCATTTGAGGTCCTTGACGCAACCCTGTTTAGAAAAATTGATGATCAATAACAGAAACCCAATAGTTTATAGCAATATTGATCATCATTCATTCATATGGATTTAATTTTTGAATTCTCATTTGCTGATATCATATTTTCTACTGTTTTATTGTCGGCAGTCTACAATCTCACATCCATGAGAGATGAAAGAAATCTCAAGAGTTTTATTTTAGAAGATTTTTTTAGTTTCAAAAGCAACGAATAACTTAAATCAGACAATTTTTAAAGGAAAAATATGGGAGGCATTATAAGAGATTATAATGAAAACCATTTGAAATTATTCATTTATTATAACAAATCAATTTTTTACGGAGAAATGAAAATGGCCCAATATGATTTTACAGTGTTATATGAAAGAAATCCCTTTATTTTGAAAAAACCTGAAGATATTGGAAAATCATTTAAACTTCCTCCTTCAAATTTCGGATTTGAAGATCTTCCGCAAATTACGTTTTCAGGAGCGTCCGATAGCCGGCGTATGATTTTTGGGCTATCATTTAGTGGTATGAAAGCATTTTTTGTGATGTTGTGGCAGGTAGGGAAAATGTCAGATGAAGATGATGTGGATTTATGGTTTGATCAGGTAAGATTAGATGAGGATACTCTCAATGAATTTTTGATTTGTGATCTTTCAATTCAAGAACCAGAATATCTTAATTTTGAAAGTTTTAAAGAAGGTATCAAAGAATTAGAAGAGAATAAAATTGTAGCGAAGGGGACAAAAAAATATTGTTATTTCATTAATCCAGATATTTTTGGTCTTCCTGAATGTGATGAAGATTTTGAGCTCGATGAAGAGGAAGAGATAGAAGAGGAAGAAATGAAAAAACACTTTATGGTAGAATATCCAAATAGACGCCTTCTTTAACTGTTTTTCTCTTAGAGAAAAATAAAAGCTTAGAATAAATGACTATTAAAACAGCAATGAATCTGTTTATTGTATGTGAATTGGAATGTTTACGGGATCTGTTTTTATTTAATATTCTTCATGAACGGTTATTTATGCAGAGCCGTTTTTATACCATATTTTTTTCTTGATGCTTTTGTGAAGCTTGCAGTAATGATGTTCATAGCTTTTGTGTTTTAGAGCGTTTATGAGACGCATTTATACTCTTTTTAACCGTTTATTCATATGCCAATCTCACGTGCTAATGAGCAAGAAAATAGTTTTAAGAGATTCAATATAAGAAGGGATAAAATAAAACAATCTTATGATATTCAGTGCCTCTCATTCGACATGAAAAATTATAAATTATCTTTATAAATCAAATTATTGTTTGACACAAAGTTTTTTCAAAGCAGTTAAAACGTGAAATACCTATTAAAAATTTATTGCTGGGATATTTTCTTACCGAAAACGCTCAACCAAATTATAGTGTCTGCTTTGACAAATAGATGTTTCAAAAAATACAAACGACACAAATTTTCTTTACTAAGGAAATTTGTGTCGTTAAATTTTGTTTAAATGGACGACTTTGGGGGCGGAATTAGCTTTTCAAAGCTTTTAAAACATTTTGTGGTGAAGAGACTTCGTAAGGATCTGTCATGCAATTGTCTGAAAAACCCGCTTCTTCAAACCATTGCTCAACCACACCATCATTAATAACGGCAGCATAGCGCCATGATCGCATGCCGAAACCAACATTGTCTTTTGCAACCAGCATACCCATTTTGCGTGTGAATTCACCAGAGCCATCAGGAATTAATTTCACGTTTTTGATATTTTGTGTTTTTCCCCAAGCGTTCATGACAAAAGCATCATTGACGGAAAGGCAATAAATTTCATCAATACCCGCTTGTTTAAATTCATCATAGAGTTTTTCAAAGTCAGGCAGCTGAAAGGTTGAGCAAGTAGGGGTAAATGCTCCAGGAAGAGAAAAAAGAATAACACGCTTTCCTTTAAAGTAAGAATCGCTGTTAACTTCTTGCCACCGATAAGAATTATTTTCACCCACTTCATCTCGGACACGTGTATGGAATGTTACATTGGGAACAGTTTTTTTCATCATAAGGATGCTCCTATATTTTTTACAAAAATTTCGTTTTAAAACAGCTTTTGTCTTTAAAAGCATATCGGAAAGAACGGTTTAAATAAAAGGGATTCTTTAAGAATTCTTACTTCTAACGAGTGTGCAAATATTTCACACTTCCGTCAAGTAGAATTAATGGTCGACTTTGGATACTCTTCACCTTAAAATTAAAGGAAAGAATATGAAGGTATTTACATGACCATAAAGACAGTTTTGACCACGGCTTTTGAGGGGCAAAAACCGGGAACGTCTGGTTTGCGCAAAAAAGTGTCTGTTTTTCAACAACCTCATTATGTAGAAAACTTTATACAGTCTCTTTTTGATAACATTGGACCTCTTGAAGGAAAAATGTTGATTCTTGGGGGCGATGGGCGCACTTTTAATCGTACTCTCCTTCAGATTGTGTTGAAGATGGCAGCGGCGCATGGTGTTTCTTGTGTTAAAATGGGAAGGGGCGGTATTCTTTCTACACCTGCTGTTTCGCATCTTATTCGTAAAACCCATGCTCATGGTGGACTTATTCTTTCTGCAAGCCATAATCCTGGTGGTCCAGAGGGAGATTGTGGTATCAAATACAATGTTTCTAATGGTGGACCCGCTCCTAATTCTTTATGTGATGCTATTTTTGCAACATCGCAACGTCTTTCCTTTTATAAAATTCTTGAAGCACCAGATATTGATTTAGATAGGCAAGGTACGATCTTTATGGGAGCCATGCGGATTGATATTATTGATTCTGTCGCTGATTATGTTGCTTTGATGCAGGAGCTTTTTGATTTTGACTGTATTGCCAAGGCCGTCGCTCGAGGTCTTACTTTACGGTTTGATGCTATGCATGCGGTAACAGGGCCTTATGCTCATGAAATTTTTGAAAAATGCTTAGGATTTTCTGAAGGGACGGTGGTTAATGGTATTCCTTTGCCAGATTTTGGAGGCGGTCATCCGGATCCCAATTTGGTTTATGCCAAGGCTCTTTATGATTTATTGATGTCAGAGCAAGGACCAGATCTTGGCGCAGCCTCTGATGGTGATGGAGATCGTAACCTCATTATTGGTCGTGGGCAATTTGTCTCGCCTTCAGATTCTTTGGCTATTATGGCTGAGCATGCACACCTCATTAAAGGATATCGAAAAGGTGTTGTGGGGATAGCGCGTTCTATGCCGACGGGACGTGCTGCTGATCTGGTTGCGGAAAAACACGGATTAAACTTTTTTGAAACGCCAACGGGATGGAAGTTTTTTGGAAACCTTTTGGATGCGGGGAAAGTAACCTTTTGTGGTGAAGAAAGCTTTGGAACTGGCTCTCATCACATCCGCGAAAAAGATGGTTTATGGGCTGTCTTATTTTGGTTAAATCTTTTAGCGATAACAGAAAAAACTGTCGCACAAATAGTTCAGCAGCATTGGTACACCTATGGGCGTTTTTACACGTTACGGCATGATTATGAAGAAGTCGAAGCAGATAAAGCTTTGGAACTTATAGAACATTTGCGTACGCACTTACCACATGCAGGAACTGAAATTGCTGGATTTTTCGTCAAAAAAGCAGATGATTTTACATATCATGATCCTGTTGATCAGAGCGTTAGCACGCGGCAAGGTATACGTATTTTTTTCGAGAACGGAGCACGGTTGGTGATCCGTTTGTCGGGAACAGGGACGCTAGGTGCTACTTTACGACTTTATTTTGAACAGTATGAAAGTGATCCGCGCAAACACAATTTTAATCCGCAAGAAGTTCTCCAACCTTTGCAACAGGTGGCACTAAAACTGTTAAAAATACAACAAACATTGGGGCGAAATCGCCCTGATATTATCACCTAAGATCAGTGGAATGTTTTTTGTAAAGGTATGATGATTGATCACATGAGGTATGTTTTTAGGGACGTGATTTTATTGGCCATAAGGCAGAGCTTCCATTTTCAAGCTCGTTTTGTTTTTTCCTCTTTTACATGTCAATTGGATTCCTAAAACTTCTGGCTTCTTAAAACCAAATGCTGTAGGTAATTATAATCAGGCATAATCGGGGAATTTATGTCCAATGGTTTCTAATGGTTTGATAGAAATATTTGTTTAATAGGGGGGGCTCATACACAACAAAATACGATCATTGTTGCACATTTCATATGGTTGTCTTAAAGAAGCTTCTCTCTCAAAACGCTAAAAACGTATCTTATGCGTGTTACTTTTGAAAGGGATAACCGGCCATCCATTGAGCAGCACCATTTTTATGCTTATGAGAGAGTAAGACCAGCACCATCATTCACTTTGCCCGCTTTCAATGTTGGCTCTTATATTTGAGAGTATTTAGTATTTTGAATAATTGTTTTACACGGCTCTTCCTACTTGTAACATGCAAGGAAAAGGCTTTGGTTTATTCAATGTAAAAGAGGTTGAGAGAATCTTACGATATTGGGGGCTCTCATTCAATATACAAAACCATTAACTATGATCATAAATCAGTTTGTTCTCTAACATTATGAATGCTTTACTTAAATAAAAGGTCAAGTTGAGTCTATCATTTTCTTGTTTCTCAGTTTTTAGCTTTTTGGAAGCGTTTTTATTCAGAGATGTTCCTTTTCTAATTGTTTTTTATTCATTCGTTAATTGTATTGGTGATGTATAAGAAAATGATTTTGATTCATTTATGAGAGAGAATGAAGTGAGTAAATTTTATGATATGCGGGGGCTTATTTAAGTTATATAATGATCAATCATTTTTATAAACCCATGTATGGTATGTGATGATAGTATTCATGAACACAGTTGGCAGATGAAGGTTGAAACAAAGGGAAATGTTTTTCTAAAATAATGGACAATAAGTACTTCTTGCTTTATGACCAGTCATAACAAATGATTTTTCTTTTAAAAGGGGAATTTATGACCCAATATCCCAAATGTCCTCGTTGTGATTGTCTTTATACTTATGAAGATGGTGAAAATTTTGTGTGTCCTGAATGCGCACATGAATGGCCACAAAAAAACGATGATACTGTTCTTGTCAATACTGTTTATGATGCCAATGGTCAGATTTTAACAAACGGAGATACCGTTATGGTGATAAAAGATCTGAAAGTAAAAGGCGCTTCATCTGTTTTAAAAGGTGGTACTAAGGTAAAGAATATTCGCTTGGTGGATGGGGATCATAACATTGATTGCAAAATTCCAGGGATTGGTCAGATGAGTTTAAAGTCGGAGTTTGTGAAAAAAGTTTAGGCATTTATCCCCTTGCAATTGTTTTTGCATTTCGCTGGTTTTTTATTTTTACATTCTTCTCGAATGGGCTTTTTTTGTTGTTTCACAGATTACACCAATCAGATAGAGGCAATATATTTTCCTTTATTGCAAAGCCATGTATCGCAGAGGAATAGTGGCTCTGTCTTTTCTTTTAATACGCAGTTATGGGTGAAGTTGGATGTTGACGTACATGCGACAGTAAAAGTATGTGCTTTATGAGAAGAACAATGCGGTAAAGCAGACAAACTTATTCCTACTGGATTGAAGAAATATTCTCATTTTTTATTAGATAATTTCTCAAACAATCATAATAGATCTAGCTTAAATGTATTTATTTTTTACAGGTAATTCCACCGTTTGCGTCATATTTATGGAAATGAGATTGAAAATGATAGAGGGGAAATTCTTGATTTTAAGAATAGAAAAAGGACGGTATGATCTTGATAAGGTCGTACGGTTATGCATTTTCCAGTTTTTAGTGCTGCAACAGTCTCTTATAAAAAGTGTGTATAAGAGCTATTAAAAATAGTTTTTGTTATTATCCAGTTTGTGCTGTGTAAGCGGACGATTTTGATTGATACAATAAAAACAGAATTGAAATAAGAAGAATGCCAGAATTCTCATTCAAGTTGCAAAATGTGATCTTTGTTGATTGGCTGCTACAAGAAGTATTTTGCGTGATTTTATCGTTGGGAGAAGTGAGAAAGATGGAGCAAATGGGCACTCTATCTTACAATGTTTTCTTTTTTGGGTTTTCTTTTTTTGTAACGGGTCGTGTTTTCCTAGTTAAAATTGCATGACAAGATTATGAAACAAAATAAATTTAAAGTGCATGCCCATGTTTTGTACTTCTGTGGATATCATTATTGGGTTTGTTGTGAAACAACCGATGCTTCTTAAAAGGGGCTTTGAAATCTTTTTAAGGCATATATGGAGGTGAAAGGTGAGTGAAGGTATTATTATTGGACAGACTTTTTTAACAGTACTGTATTTTTATGGCTACATAGCTTACTTTTAAAATTTCAGGAATAAAATGACGTAAGATTTTTGCACTCCATGTTTGAGCGCTGTTGAAGAGGGGCAATCGGTGTGGTTATTTTACCTATTGAGGTCAATATTTATTGTGGCATGGCTTCAACGCCTAAAACTTCAGGGATAAAATGGCGTAAAAGATTTTCAATACCATGTTTGAGGGTTGCCGTTGAAGAGGGACATCCAGCGCAGGCACCCCGCATATTGAGATAAACAATACCATTCTCAAATCCGCGAAAAGTAATGTCTCCACCATCATTGGCAACTGCTGGGCGGATACGCGTTTCAAGCAGCTCTTTAATGGTTAAGACAATATCAGCATCTTTTTCGTCATAAAATTCTTCGTTAAGGGCATGGGTTTGTGCTTGTATTGTAGCGTTGGTGGTGATCACTGGCTCATTGGATAGAAAATGTTCCATGATTGTGCCTAAAATGACGGGCTTGAGATGTTGCCATTCTCCTTCTTTTTTGCTTACGGTGATAAAATCATAGCCTAAAAAAACACCATTGATATTAGGAATATTAAACAGTTTAGCCGCCAAAGGTGAGTTTTTAGCTGCTTCTTCAGGGTCACGAAATTCTAATACGCCCTCAGAAAGAACCACGCGTCCTGGCAGAAATTTAAGTGTTGCAGGGTTTGGTGTGGTTTCAGTTTGAATAAACATAGACTCTCCTTTTATAATGAAGGATTAGGAAGATCTTACATTGTAGAATATTATATTTTTTAGGCAATAGATCTAATATCGTCATCGGCAAGATTGCTAGGAATAACAATGACAGGAATTGAAAAAGCTGTCCCTTTATTCCCGATTAATTGAACAAGGGGTCCTGGTCCTTCTGTATGTCCACTGGCTGCTAAAACAATTAGTGCAATCCTTTTATCTTCGTCGATCAGTTTGGAAATCTCATCAATTTTTTTTCCTTCACGCACCACTATTTCTGTTTCAAGCGCATGGGTGGTGCGGACTTCACTGGCAATGCCTCCTAATATTTTATGAGCACTTTGCGTTGATTCTGTGCGCATAACGTTGTTTACACCTAGAAAATGTTGAAATTCCACACTATCAACGACACAAAGTAATACCAATGTTCTATTGGTATTTTGGGCATGCTGTGCGGCAAACGCAACGGCACGCCGACACTCTGGTGTTTCATCAATAATGACTAAGTTCTTTTTCTTGGGTTCTTTTTTCGGATTTTTTGGTTTGGAAATCATGCACTTTCTCTATTTTGTACAAACGATTTTTTTGCTCTCTACAGTTTTTAGTTTTATTATCTTTATGTATCGTGCAAAAATCCAATAATTTCACGAATTTTTTTCATATTTTCTTCTGCGAGCATACTAGCACGTTTAGCGCCATCACGCAAAACAGAGTCGATATAATCACTTTCTTGATGCAGTCGACGTAATTCTTCTGTTATAGGGGCAAGCTTATGGACAGCAAGGTCGGCTAGAGCTGTTTTAAAATGCGAAAATTGTTGACCAGAAAATTCTAAAAGAATCTTTTCTTTGCTGACGTTAGCAAAGGCGGCATAAATACCAAGCAGGTTATCCACTTCTGGTCGTTCTTTTAAAGCGGTCAGGGTATCGGGAAGAGGAGCCGAATCCGTTTTGGCTTTGCGTATTTTTTTTGCGATAAGATCAGCATCATCGGTCAAATTAATGCGTGAAAAATCTGAAGGATCTGATTTTGACATTTTTTTCGTCCCATCGCGCAAAGACATAACGCGTGTGGCTGTTGTTCCAATAAGCGCCTCTGGGAGGGGAAAGAAGCATTGCCTTTTTTCTTCATCCGTTTGCATAGAGATACCAAAATTTAATTCGGCAATACGTTGTGCATAGTCGTTGTTAAATTTTTGTGCAATATCGCGTGTGAGTTCAACATGCTGTTTTTGATCTTCGCCTACTGGAACATGCGTTGCACGATAGACTAAAATATCAGCAGCCATCAAAGTGGGATAGGCAAAAAGCCCGAGGGATGCTTTTTCGCGATCTTTTCCTGCTTTATCTTTAAATTGTGTCATGCGTTGAAGCCAGCCGATACGGGCAACACAATTAAAAATCCAGGCGAGTTCAGCATGTTGAAAAACACGTGATTGGTTAAAAATAATGTGTTTTTGAGGGTCAATACCGCAGGCTAAAAAGGCGGCTGTCACTGTTCTGGTGGATTCCCGTAAAGTAAGGGGATCTGGGTTGACTGTGAGCGCATGCATATCCACAACACAATAGAGGCAGTGATGAGAGTTTTGCAGTTCAACCCAACGCTGAATGGCTCCAAGATAATTGCCAAGATGTAAATGACCACTCGGTTGTACGCCGGAAAAGACAAGTGGTGTGAAGGTATCCATAGGAGTGCTCTTTCTTCAATTAAGGTTATTTGTTTTATTGTTTTTGACAAAGTATAGATATTATGGGCGTTTTTTCAAATTTTTAAGCATGTGAAAAAAGGAATGGGTGTTGAATAAAAAATAGGCACTAAAATAGATCAAGAATATGCCAAGCATGATCCCAACTAAGGTGCTGGCGCGCAATAAAAAGGATGCTTGTGAGGATAAAGGAAAAGACCAAAACCCAAACACATTCAATCCGTAATAGAGGGCCAGTGCACTCAAAAGGGTTGCTATCATGAGACATAATATTCGCTTTATCAGTTGGAAGTCGTATTTCCAATAACCGCGTTTGATAAGGACACCCCAAAGCAACAGGGCGTTGACCCATCCAGAAGTAATTTCAGCAATAACAATGCCTCGTGCAGAAAAAGAAGGAAATAATGTTAAGGCGAGACTGATATTGATGAAAACGCAAATACCTGTAAAAATCATCGGTGTTTTGGTATCTTCATGGGCAAAAAAATTAGGAATAAAGACCTTAATGAGAACAAAAGCTGGAAGTCCTAGTCCATAAAGTTCCAGTAATTGTGCCACATGATGTGTTGATTGACTGGTAAATTGTCCTCGCTCAAAGAGCAAACTGACAATGGGAGTGGAGAGCAACAAAAAAGCGATGGATGCTGGAAGTGTTAACAATAGCGTTAATTCAATAGAGCGGTTTTGTAAATGGTGGGTTTCTTCATGCTTTTTGCTTCGCAAAGCGCGTGTTAATTCTGGTAAAAGAACGGTTGCAACGGCAATGGCGATTACGCCTAGAGGCAATTGATAAAGACGATCAGCATACATCAAAGAAGAGACAGCACCCGATTGACTAGAAGCAATGTTGGTATTAATGAGCAAATTGATTTGTGTGATGCCACCCGTGATAGCCGCTGGGAATGCTAAAGTTAATAGCTTGCGAACATTAGGACTTAAATGGGGCCAGCGGAAGGATATTTTCATTCCACTTTGACGCAAAGCAAGGGCAATTAAGGTGAGTTGAAGAAGCCCTGCTGCCAATACACCCCAAGAGAGATTTAAGCCAATATGCCAAGCGTCAAGTTTATAAATCCAAGCATAGGCAAGCACACCAATCAGAATAATGTTTAAAAAGAGTGGGGCAATGGCGGCAATAAAATAGCGTCGCAGAGCATTAAGCATGCCCCCCATCATGGCAGCAAGCGACATGCAGGTTAAATAGGGAAACATGATCGCAGTAAAGTGAATTGTAGCGTTAAATTTTGTCGCATCTTCGGTAAAACCTGGGGCAATAATGGTTCGTACCAGAAAAGGCATACTCAGTTCCATCGCAATCGTTAACAGTAAGAGCAGCGAAAAGAGAACGCCAAAGACTTCTTCTGCAAATTTGCATGCCGTTTCTTGACCATCTTCAGTGATTTTTTTTGCAAAAAGAGGAATGAAAGCAGCGTTAAAGGCACCTTCAGCAAAAAAACGACGAAATGTGTTGGGAAAACGAAAAGCAGCGTTAAAGGCATCAGAAACAGGACCGGTCCCTAGCGCTGCTGCCATAAGCATTTCGCGTACGAAGCCAAAAATACGGCTCATAAGGGTTCCGGAAGCAACTGTTGCAATTTTTTTTATCAATGTCATAAAGATATATCGGTTTTGTTGTAAAAGAGAAGCGATGACAGGAGAAATAAACCGTTTTAAATCGTAAAAATCTGATCTGTATCCCAATCAAGGATACTTTTTGTAAGCGTTGTACGACGGTGTTTATCTTTCTGTCAACAATGGTGCTTGAAGACTTTTTTATGCTCCTTGTTTACTGTTGCATTACAATTTTTATTTTGCCATAAAATAATTAAAATTTCTTTTCAAACTGAAATATGGGGGCGATATCATAACAGTTTGAAGGGACATATGGGGATCTATAATGATAATTCCTCTTTATGGTGTGATGTCGTGAATAGTACAACCCAATACCCGTTCTGTTTTACGTGAGGGGCGTGACCCTATTAAAGAACGCAAATAAAATAAAAGCGTGAAGCAATGCGCAATCTTCATTATTTATCCATTATTTAAAAGACAGTACTTTAGATGTTTTTAAAAGTCGTAAGGCTGAGCTAAAAGGTGATGGCAAAGCTCGTGATTGGTTTTTACTTTTACAGCTTTATATTCTCCCCAAATTAGGCTGCCTTCCCGTTCTAGAGATTACATAAACAAAAGGATAGGAAGACATGATCTTTCAACAGCGTTTTGCCTGTTCAGGTTTCTTTTCACAGTTAATGAGGATAAAATCTGAGGAAATAAGATAAATTTGTTCTCTCATGGTTTCCATTCCCGTTGAGGTGCGATTGATTTGCCAATGAAAGCAGGCGGGTAAAGGCTATCATTTTTATCAGAGAGGGCAAAAAGTTAAAGTTTATGAATCCTTTAGATATTCATTGCCATTGCTTTTGCGTGCTCTGTTTTGTGAGGTTGAATATTTTCTTGTCTTTTAGAACTCTGATTGACGGTTTCTGTCATTTTTTGCACTTTAATTGTTTCGTTACTAAGAGTGTTGGAACATTTTTTTTCATTATTTTTCTTTATAGATTGATGCTGGTTTGGTGCTAGGCGCTCATCGAATTTATGGTTATAAAAATACATGGGTTGTATATGCTGTTCTATCTCTTTTATTTGCTTGACTATTTCCATAATCTCTTTTGCTTTAACGGTTGATGTGCCAAGACTCTTCGCAAGTCTTTCAGGATTATTTTCCTTTATAGCTTCATGCTCGCTTGAGGATAAGCGCTCATTGATTTTTTTGAGATAAGTCCTTATCTCCCCTCTTAATTCAGGAGAGTTTGATAAGGTTTCTTGCTGTTGTGCTTTTGACAAGGAAAAGAGATTTTTCATCCAAGCCTTAGGCATTTCTACCGATTGTTCACACCGCCTTTGTTTTACATGATGGGTATGGAGAATGTCTCTTTCTGTTTGTTTAAAAATATTGATATAACGATCAATGGCTCTACAGAGGGGCAAAATATTTGCTTCAGCATGCGCGCGCGTTGTTTTTTATGCCAAATACATTGCTACCAGAAAGTTTAGAAATAGATTGGGGGAGGTGGCAATTTGATAGGTGAGCTGTTCTCCTTCAGTATGATTTTCATGGATCATCTCAATTTTTTCCCCAAAATATGACGATTGCCATAAATGATTTGGCACAAAGTTTCGATTTCTTTTCTTCTTGCTTGAATGGATGCGTTGTTTTTTATCCTTGTGGTAATTTCATTTTTTGAACTTTTGGTGCTGTAAAGGAGAGGGCGTCACCGATTTTTAATGTCTGTATTTGCTCTGGGGTGAGATCTTTTTTATTTCCCAAGATGAAAATCCCGTTGGCATCAAGCATGAAGCCATTGGGTCCACTGCCTCTGTAGAAGCCTTTATAGGTATGACCTTCTTTCGCTGTTGTAATAAGATGATGATGAATATTTTCAAACCCAAGATGTTTCATATTGTCCATAAATTCTTTTAAAATAAGTATTTTTTTTGGATTTGAGATATCCTCAAGCAGATGTTTTATCTCTTCCTTATCATTATGTTTTAGCGATGCAATGCTGGCAAGATTCATGTGTTTTTCTGTTACAAGAGAAAAGTCGAGTGTGTGGACAGCAACTTGCCCAAGTTTTTCAAAAAACATTCGTTGTGTGCGTCCATTACCTTCTCTGAAGGGATGCGTATAGTTGAGCTGTATTAACATTTCAGTGACATGTTCAACAAATGTTTCGCGGGTTAAGCCTTTTAAACTATTCGTTTCAGAAAGTATTTTATCTAAATTTTCTAGTCCCTCTTGTATCTGTTTTGCTGGGGCAAAAAATACCAGCTTTTTTCATCATTGGCATATAAGCAACGGTAACATCTTCAAATGTAAATGGTTTTTCCCCGTGTTTGTCCGGCCCATTCAAAAGTATTTTTAAATAGGGTGTGATGAATAATTGGAGAGATGTGGAAGTTAGTTTTTGCGGTGGCGCTTCTTGGCGTAGATGAATGATTGCTTTTGTTGTATCATGGGCACATTGCACTTTTAATTTTTTATAGTCTTTTATTCCATATTTATTTTTTAAAGTGATACTATTAGGGCAAAAGAAATTACGGTACATTGTCTTATTTTCTTCGGTTTCAGGCGATGAGGATAATTTCTCCTGTAAGGTGAGAGGGACGGTGTCCGTTTTTTTTGTACTAGTGTCCCAGTATGCCGTTGCTTGTTTTGGGGGCTGTTTTGTTCTTTCTTGATGATCAGAGCGTTTTTCCTTTGTCATTTGGACAGACGTTGGATTATTTGTCGCTGTATTGCTGGTCTGTAAAATGTTTTTTTGGAAATCTTTTTGCATTTGCCTCATGGAGGAAGCAGATTGAGCAATTGGTTTGGTCATTTGTTCTTGCAAACTTTGGGACATAACTTCAATGCTGTCATGTAAAGCATGAGGGGCAATCCACGGTGAAAAATGAGCTTTTTCTTTGTTTGAATGGATGCGTTGTCTTTGCTCTTTTTAGTTATTTCATCGTTTGTAAGAACGGCTCTTTTTTTCTGGAAGCAATGTTTTTTGCTGGGTTTTGAGTTTTGGGCGCTGTAAAGGAGAGGGCGTCACCGATTTTTAATGTCTGTATTTGCTCTGGGGTGAGACCTTTTTTATTTCCCAAGATGAAAATCCCATTGGCATCAAGCATGAAGCCATTGGGTCCACTGGGTCCACTGCCTCTGTAGGTACCATGATAGGTTTCTCCTTCTTTTGCGACGACAGTGAGATAATAATTTTTTTCATCCAATCCAAGCGTTCTCATAGAGTTGGTAAATTCTTGTAAAATGAGCAATTTTTCTGGATTTGAGATATCCTCAAGCAGATGCTTCATAGGCTCTGGATCGCTATGTTCCATGGCAGCAGCGCGGACAAAGTCTTTACGTTTTTTGCTCACAAGAGAAAAGTCTAGCTCATGTCCTGCTGCTTGAGCGAGTTTTTCAACAAACAGTCTCTTTGTGCGCCTATTGCCCTCTCTGAAAGGGTGCAAGTGGTGCAAATCTATCATTATTCCAGCTGCTTGTTCAACGAATTCTTCGCGAGTTAAGCCTTGTAAATTATTCTTTTCAGCAAGCGTTTTATCTAACTTTTCTAGTCCCTCCTGTATTTTTCTGCCAATCGCAAAAGGTTTTGTAAATTCTTTTCTTTTCAAAATGGGCATAGAAGCAACAGTACCATCTTCAAATGTAAATGGTTTTTCGCGTATTTGTCCGGCCCATTCAAATGCACGGGAAAAGAGGCGTTGATGAAGATATTTTAGATAGGAGGAATTAAACTGTTCTGGTAGAGGTTCTTGACGCAGTTTTATCATTTCTTTTTTTACATCATCACAACATTGTTCCTTTAATATTTCTTGCTCTTTGATGCGGTATTTATTTTTAAGCACTTTGCTATTGGGATAAAAGAAATTCTGCGATGCTTCATTGATTTGCTTAGAAATGGCTGCACTAATTGCAGGTTGTTGTTCTTGCAACTCTTCCTGTATGGAAGAGGCACAATGTTTAGTGTTTTCTTTCATGTATATTTCCTTTCAAATGTTAACATTATTTTTTGAAAGCTTTTTTTACATTTTTTGCCTTTAATTATTTTCATAGCGTTTTCTTCAAAGAAGAGTGCCCATTTTAATGATTGAAAAAAATTGACCTTATTCGCATGAAACAAAGTTAAAGTGTGTAATTTTTATGAAGTATTATCGTGAAATTTTATCAATGAATTCTGTAAAATAATGGGGTGTCTTATTCAAAGTCTGCTGTATTTCATACACCGTCTTTGATGCAATCTTGGCAAGATAATTGCATCAAAGTTTTGTATGAAAAGCCAACAATTAGGAGATTTATCACGACAAAGCTATAGCTTTTGATGTTTCGGCTCTGCGCGGTCGAACGTGCAGTTGGTCTTCTTGTCTAGAAGTTTCTGCAACCTCTTGATGCTGCTTTGCTGTTGAGCGTTCAGGTAACTTCGGGGGCTGCGATAAGCTTTGCTGCTTTTGTAATTTTTTATCGAGATCGGTAAGTGGTTGATGACGTTTTTGTTGTTCTTCCTGATGGTTTTGTACAATGGCTTCTCTTAACTGTTTTACAGTTTCAGCATAATCCTTAATGACGGTACACAGGGTAGAAAGATTTTCTTCAGCGGCTTTGCGTGCTCCATTTTTTATGCCAAGGACTTGCTTACCAGCAAGCGGAGCAAAAGATCTAGAAGGGTTTTCAATTTGAAATACGAGCTCTTCTCCTATCTCTGGAATTTTTTGCATATCTTCTATTCTATATTGCAAAATAAACGGATCATTATAAACAATTTCGCACCAATATTCGATCTCTCTTTGACCATATCGAACCGATGGATCTTGTTGAACTCTGCGGGCAATTTCCTGATTTGAGAGAGGCTTTATTTTCTTTTCTGAGTTGAGCGGATTTTGTAAATGTTGATTTATTGGCTCTTCCTCTTGTGCTTGTCGCTGATGTTGTTGTTCCGTGTGAGAAGCTTGTGAAATCTTTTCACTTTTTGTATATTTTGAAGTATATACATAATCGTTAATTGCAGTACGTAGGGTAGGAAGATTTTCTTCAGCTTTTCTGCGCGCATGATTTTTTATGCCAAGAACTTTTCTACCAGCAAGCTTAGAAATAGACTTAGGCCGTTCTGTAATATCCCATAAGAGCTGTTCTCCCATATCGGGGTTTTCTTTGATTGCTTCTATTCTTTCTTCTAAAATAAGCTTGTTGCCATAAACCTTTTCGCACAAAAATTGTATTTCTTCTTGATATGCTACGAGCAATAGCTCTCTTTCCATTGTATTAATAGATTTTTTTTGTCCGTGAGACGGTTTTGGCTGTTCAATTGCTGTGTGTGGAGAGGCAGGTTTTGGGATGACAGCATCGCTTTGTTTTCTGTTTTCCATACGGTGTGGTTTTCGTGAAGGAGGTACTGCATATGTTCCACTATCTTGTGATGATGAACTACTTTGTTGCCGGACTTTCATATGTGATGGTGTTTTGGGTCTAACACTTGGGTAGAGTGTTTCAGGATTCTCGATTTTTGCACCGTTTTGCACTCTGTCTCTCATGCGTGGAGGAGGGGGCGGAGCTACTTTTGTCTGTAGGGAGGGGGACTCTTGAACTGCTGGTTTGTTTTGTTGCCTATCTTTTGCACGTGGAGGTCTTTGTGGTGCTGCTTTTGTGTGCGGAGAGGAGTTTTCTTGGATTTTTGAGCTGGGGATTGTTGTGCCAGTTTGTGTTTTTTCTCTCATGCGTGGAGGAAGGGGCGGAGCCACTTTTGTCTGTAGGGAGGGGGGCTCTTGAACTGTTGGTTTGTTTTGTTGCCTCTCTTTTGCACGTGGAGGTCTTTGTGGCGCTGCTTGTGTATGCGGAGAGGAGTTTTTTTGTGGGGGAGGCGTCTCTTGTTTTTTGGTGCTAGGAGGTATTGTGCTGGTTTGCACTGGGGTTTTCATGCGTGGGGGGGGCGGTGGAGCAACCTTTGGGTGGTGTGATAAATTTTCTGGGCGTTTTTGTACAGTTGGTTTTGGCAAACTTTGAGAAATTTGGGGAGGGGGGGTTCTGGTGGGGGATTGTTCAGTCTGTTGTTGAAATTTTTCCATCATTTCGGTGATAAAAGGGGAAGGATTTCTTTTTTTCATACATGTTCCTTTCAAACTCTTCCAATATTGTTTTTAAATACTATTTAAAAATATGCGTTGGTTTTTATTCTGTTTTATGCTTTTTCACTTGCTTTTATGAGAGAGGATATGAAACTGAATGGTTCCACAATAATCGGTTCTCTTGGCGCAAATGATCTTTGCTATGTGTTGCGCCAAGATGTTGAATTCAATGTGAAAACTTATGTCTGTTTAGGTGGCAAAAGCCATCGCTTTTGGTATCGCAGTTTTGCGAGGACGAATATCTGTTTCTCTTTGTTGAGTAGAGGTTGTTGCTTTTTCACGAGTTACTGTTGAATGCTCAGTGCGTTCAACAGATTGTGATAAGCGTTGTTGTTGATGCAAATCTTGCGCCTGTTCAGAAGATGGTTCATGGCGCTTTTGTTTTGCCTGTTCGGTTTGCAAAATGCTCTCTCTTACTTGTGTTACAGCCGTTGCATAATTGTCAGCGGCGTCAATTAAGTGAGAAAGACCAGCTTCAGCATGTCTGCGTGCTTGATTTTTAAAGCCAAAAAGACTGACACCAGCGTACTTGTGGAAAGATTGAGGATTTCCGACAAGTTGCTGTGCAAGTGGTTCTATTGTTTCAGGGCTTTGAAAAAGTGTTTCCACTTGTGATTGCAAAATGTTTGCGTTACCAAAAACAACTTCGCACCAATATTTGATCTGGGCATAGTGCCTTTTGACTTTTGAATGTTGTTGAATTTTGGTAGAAATTTCTGCCTCTGAAAGAGTTTCTTTTTCACGTTGATCTGGTTTTTGCAGAAGTTCAGTGACTGCTGCCTTTCCCATTAAACGTTCATAGTTTTTGAGTTCTTGCTCTGGAGATTGCAATAGGCTCTCTCTTGCCTGTTTTACAGCTTTTGTATAACAATCAACGGTGACGCAAAGGGCGGAAAAATCTTCTTCCGCTTGTTTGCGCGTTCGACTTTTGAAGCCAAACGTGCTGGCGCCTGAAAGTTTAGCAATACTTTCAGGATGGGCTGCCATGCGCCATGAGAGCTCCTTTCCTGCAGCAGGATTTTTTTGAATTTCCTGCATTTTTTCTTGCAAAATATTTGAATCGCCATATGCACTTGCGGATAAACGTTGGATTTCCTCTCGATATGTTTGAACCAATGAATGGTGTGGAAGCAATTGAATGATTTCTTCCTCTGAGAGAATTCTTGTTGCCCTTTTTTGAGAAACTTGTGAAGTAACTGTTGAGTGTGTCGTTTCAAGTTGTTTCTGCCTTTTGGTAGAGTTGCCTCTTGTTAGAAGCGTTGTTGGATTTGTTGATACATGTACAGTTTCTTCTTTTAAAAGAGATTGTCTTTCTTCATCTTTTTCCGGTATGGATGACAGCCTTTTGCTTTGTGAAGGAGCTTCTTTATAGAGGCTTTCTGGGTTTGTAACCTCTGCTGCTGCTTTTTCATAGAGCTCTATAAGTTCTTGTATTGAAGGAGATGGAAAAGGGTGAGGGTGATCTTTTTTCATGTATGTTTCCTTTCAAGAGTTGTTTTAGAAAACCTCTTTGGTGCACACTCTCGCCCTTTATACTTTTATGGTTTTTATAAGAAGATATCAAAATTGAGTGGTCTCCAAAGAACGACGCTATTCAGGATCAGTGTAACGGACCTTTGTGTCTTTTATACAGTTTTTTTATGAAATTTTATCAATAAGTTATAGTCAATTACTGCATCCATTTTTAGGATTATTTTCTATCACAAGATAAAAAAATTCTTGGCGCAACCGCAATGAAACGATTTACGCCAAGAGATTACATGAAAACCAAAAATTTATGTGTTTTTACGTTTATGCCTTACACGGCATAAGCCATTCCTTTTTCGGTTGCATGTTTTCGTTGTTGTGAGCCGTGCTCTGGATTAGCCTGTTCTCTTCCTTTTGCGTGATGATGGCGATGATGGTAGTGATGTCTGTGCTCTGAGTCTCTTTCTGGACTTTCGTGTCTTTGACCTCTTTCTCTTTCCTGCTCCCGTGTAAACTGTTTATGGAGCTTTTGTGTAGTATGGATATGTCTCTCAAGAGCTGAGCAAAGGGGAGAAAAACCCTCTTCAGCTTCTTTGCGTGCGTGACTTTTTATGCCAAGTGCTTTCCTACCAGCAAGCTTACCCGCGCTTTCGGGATTTTCTGCAAGGTCCCGCAAGACTTTTTCTGCATTTTTTGGATCGTCAAGAATCTTAGCCAAGTGTTCATTCAAAGCATGTTCGTTACCGTAAACAACGTTGCACCACTCTTGGGTTTCTCTTACACCATATTGAAAACTTGTGTTTTGTAAAAGCTTTGTTGTAATCTCATCTTTCGGGGTTCTGGGAGATGTTGTCGTTCCTCTGCCAACGCCTTGGTAGATGGGATTTTCTCGTTGTTCAGACTCTTGCCCGCCTTCAGCACCCATGCCAACCGTTGCATAGACAGATTCTAGCGGTCTTTGGGGGGAGCGCCCACCACTTTCACCAAATTCAAGCTCTGCATAGAGATGTTCTGGTTCATGGGGATATCGTCCACCTTGTGCACCTTCACCAATTGTCTCGTAAGGGGACGTTTGCCAACCTTTCGCCTCCAGATCCGTTACTGCATAGGGATCTACGAGTTTGTCGGCGCGTCGCCCATCACTTGGTTCTCCACCAAGTCTGTCATAGGGATTTTCTAGTGGCTTTTGGGGAGCATAGATCGTTGTTGGTGGTTGTTGAAGTGTATATTGTTGTGGGTTGCGCTGTTCTTTGGGTGGTTTGTTAACCTTTGCGTAGAGGTCTTCTACATTAGAAGCTCCTAGGTTTTGTTGTTCTAGTGGCTTTTTGGGAGCATAGATCGTTGTTGGTGGTTGTTGAAGTGTATATTGTTGTGGGTTGCGCTGTTCTTTGGGTGGTTTGTTAACCTTTGCGTAGAGGTCTTCTACATTAGAAGCTCCTAGGTTTTGTTGTTCTAGTGGCTTTTTGGGAGCATAGACCGTTGTTGGTGGTTGTTGAAGTGTATATTGTTGTGGGTTGCGCTGTTCTTTGGGTGGTTTATTAACCTTTGCGTAGAGGTCTTCTACATTAGAAGCTCCTAGATTTTGTTGTTCAAATTGTCGTCTTAGTTCATCTACATTGGTAGAAGCGGTTGGGTAACTTTTTTTCATGGCTGTTTCCTTTCAATATTTTTAGAAAACCTCTTTGGCGTTGGCGCATTCCCTACTTTTTGATAACTGTAAGACACAAGGCAGATATCGAATTGAATGACCTCCAAAGATTTCGCGCTATTCATATTTATATGTAGTGGACATTTATGTCTTTTATACAGTTTTTTTATGAAATTTTATCAATAAGTTATAGTAAATTACAGGATTCATTTTTAGGACTATTTTTTGTAACATTCTAAAACAACTGGTGGGCGCAATGGAGATAAAATGATTTGCGCCAAGAGTTAGTTGGAAGAAAAAAGTTCACTCGTTTTTAGCCGGTAAGAGCAAGTGATGAAGAGCGATTAACTTTTAAGGTGGGAGCTTGACATTGTGCTTCTTTGGTGTTCCTTACAGTATTCGCAATTTCTTTTGCTCTGCTTTCTGATGTTCCAAGTAGGCAAGCTAGTCTGGTATAATCTTTTTCTTGTATGGCTTTACGATCTTCTGAGGATAGACGATTATGTAGTTGGCGCGAAAAGTGATGGAGTTTTTGTCGCAGTGAACGAGAATGCAATAAAGCTTCTCTTTGTTGTTCTCCTGGTAAGGCAAAAAGGTTTTGTAAATTTTTTCCAGGTGTTTCGACGGTGTGGCTCAGGCGTTTTTGTTCTCTTTGATGTTGTTCTAAAGTTTCTTCTTTTGTTTGTTCTGTTATTGTGGCATAATTTTTAAGGGCTTGGCTGAGTTGTGGAACAGTTTGTTCCGCCTGTCTGCGATTTGGACTTTTCATGTCAAGTATTTTTCTTCCTGCAAGTTTAGAAATTGATTGAGGGTTTTGTAAAATTTCATTGGCAAACTGATTTCCTAAGCTTGGATCTGCCGTTAAGATATCCGTTTTTGTCTTTAATGCGTGGGCTTTACCATAAACAATCTTTGATAATTTTTCGATTTCTTTTCGGCATGCTTCAACATAAGGGTCATTTGAAATCCTTGTGAATAACTCTTCATGTGTGAGAGGTGCTAATGTCTCTTTTGGGATCAGTGTTTCTTGTAAGCTTTGAACGTTGTTTTTTTGAAAGCAGAGGCGGGCACCGTTTTGTAATGTTTTGACGAGTTCTGGGGGGAGATCATCTTTGTGGCCGACGACGAAAGCACCGTCTACTTCCATGACAAAACCTTCTGCTGAAAAACCTCTAAAGATGCCTTCATAGGGGATCCCTTCTTTTGCGGCAACAACAATACGATTGTTAATTTCATCTAGTCCAGCATTTCTCATTTGGGAGATGAATTCTTTTAAAACAAGGGATTTTTGCGGATGCGTGATATCTTCAAAAAGATCCTTCATCGGTTGGGGATTGCCATATTGCATGGCTTCAATACAAGCTGCTGTCATGCGTCTTTTTGTGATGAAAGAAAAGTCAATGGTATGTCCTGCTGCTTGTCCAAGTTTTTCCATAAACATTCGATTTACGCGCCCATTCCCTTTTCGGAAAGGATGTGCGTGCTCGAGCACCATAAAAACTTCAGCGGCATTTTCAGCAAATTCTTGGCGCGATAAACCTTTTAAATTGTTCTTCTCATTAAGTGTTTTTTCGAGTTGTTTTAGTTTTTTTTGAATCTGCGGTCCGACAGCAAAAGGAACTTCATAACCTTTGGGACGCATCGCCGGCATATGGGCAGAGGTTCCGTCTTCAAATGTAAAGGATACATCGCGGGTTTTTCCAGCCCATTCAAAAGTTTTGTGGAAGAGGCTCCAGTGAATTAATTTTAAATAAGTGGAATCAAATTTTTGTGGAAGTGGTTCATGGCGAAAATTGACAGCTTCTCTGGCGGTATCATGGGCACAGCGTTCATACAGTTTTTTGGGATTTTTTATGCCGTATTTATTTTTGAGTGTTAAGGTACCTTTATATAAATAATTTTGCTCTAACATATAATCTCTCCTAAGTAGGGTGGTGGTTGATAAGCGTCTTAAACGCTGCATATGAAAAATTCCCCTTCGCGTATTCTTTTGAGATTTTTGGTGTTATGAGAGGGAGTGCTTTTCCCTCAAGTGTATGGATGGTTGTATCGATCGTTTTGTGATACTTTTGAAAGGTTTTTGGTGTGAGAAATGCCAAATGTTCTGTTGTGATTGTTTTCATGTATATTTTCTTTTTTCATTTATTTTTGGAAAGGTTTTCTGATGTTTCTTTTTGTTTATTATCCTGTTGTGCTGTAAAATACTGGTATTGAAGGTGCTGGTATGAATCCCATGAGTGGTCAGAAAATGGATTATCTACAAGTTGACTCTGGAAAAAACTCCATTCTTTGAGGTGTAAGGAAGAGGTCAAAAAGAAAAACGTTGCTTAAAATTGTTGGTTTTTTTCTTTTAATAAAGTTATTTGTAAGAGCGCTTTGATGAAGATCGTGGATATGGCGGGTGCAATCGCTCTTGGTTTGCGGATGGAGTTGGTACTTTTCATACACAGTACTTAGATTAGTGAATCTATGGGCAAAAGCAGTCATCAAGAATCTTTCTCCATTATGTTTTTCTTATTGCTCCATACGAACATCTTGCCATATGAACATCTCGTTTGTGTATGTTTGAAACAAATTGTTTTTTATTTTGATTGTTGCTCTTATCGTATTGCGCTTCTTTAAGATCCATAAGAGAGGAATCCCTTTCTTTGGTTGGGGAGAAAGGCTTTTTTTCAGCGCTTTATCATTAAAGTAGAACACTTTATGATATCGTAAAGGGGGAAAAGCTTGTATAAGGATGATTTATTCATTTTGATGTATATCTAAAATGTTTTTTTTGGAAAAGTCGATGTTCTTGAATGTAGGTGTCTTGAGAGTTCTTATCTCAAAGATTAAATTTTGGGTTGTTTGTAGGGGACAAATTATACACAAAAAGCTTTGGAGGAATGTATTTGCAGACTTTCCTCAGTGGAGATGTTGGTTTAGTTATAAGTGATTTGATGAGGGGATTGGTGTTTTTTATAAAGACGATGGGCGCTGGTAAAATGATACACAAAATACAAAAAGGAAAAAACACGGATTTTTTTATCATGTTTTCCCTATGTGTGTGAGGAAGCGGGTAAAAACTTTTTGTTAACGGGCTTTTAAAAAACAGAAATGTATATTGTTTTTGTTCTTTTCATAGTCAAGATCTCATAAGAGGAGGTTAGTTTTTCTTTTGTGGGGCAAAGCGGTTTTTTGCAGCTGCGGCTAACATTTCTTTTCTTCTGAAATAGATAGCGCGACCACATCGCAAAGGAGGTTGTCCTTGCATAAGGATAATTTGTTCGTCTTGACGCATTTCTTGAATAACTTCATGGGGTAAAATCAGAGCTCTTTGTTGGTAATTGACGTTGTATGAACCCTTTCCTAAAGATAAGCCTCTTGATTTGCTTGTTCCGGTTACTTCAACGGTCATTTGTCCACAGCGTTCTGAAATGTCTTTGGCAGTTTGGAAGTCTTTAATGGCAGCATAGCTGACAAAGGAGCAGCTTTCAAACCATGAACGTGCTCCAGCTTCTCCAAAGTGATTGACCAACTGACCAGAAGATTGATAAAAAAGCATTAAGGATGTACCGTATTTACGTCCACGATCGCGCGCTTCTTCTAAAATATTCATATAGCCTAGAAGATCAACTTCATCTAAGACAAATAAAACACGCTTTTTATAGTTACCGTCTGCTGTAACCATGGCATTGAGAAAGGCGCCAATAATCACGCGTCCAATAGCTGGATAACTGTTTAAAATGCTTGCGGGGAGATTGAGAAAAACATCTGTATTGCCATTTGTAATATCTGAGGAAAAAAAATCATCTCCGCAGACAAGATCTGCGTAATTGGACAAAGAAAGCCATTGAGTGTCTTTTGATGCGGTTGTATAGACTCCTGAAAAGGTTTGCTCTGCCATTTCTGTAAAAATGCCAACCATTTCGCGAATAAAAGGAGAAGGTGTTGTTTCTTGAATCATACGTAGTTGATTGACAACAGCTGTTTCTGATTGAGAGAGAATTCCACGCAATGTTTTTAAATTGCGCTCGTTGTCTTTATATTCATCAGAAAATATAACATGAGCAAGAAGAGCTGTTAAAAGGTTATGAGCTTGTGTCGAGAAATATTCCGCTGAAGAATTGTCTGATTTTTTATCTGTAAGAAGCAACTTAGAAAAGCTTACAATATTTGCTTCGCGTTGTGTGCGTGGTACGCTGTCGTCTAAAAGCCAATCGATGACATTAAAATTTTTTGTTAAAAATGAATTGGGATCGAGAACAATGACATTTCTATTCCCCATCTTTTGACGCGCAAATTTGACCATTGGGGCAACTTCTGTTGAAGGATCAAGACAAATAATAGACCCTGGATAGGTTAAGCACGTAGGAACTACTGTACTTGTGGTTTTATAGCCACCAGAACCAGCAAAAAAGATCATATGAGTTGAGCCAAAATCAAGATTAAAGGTTAGCAAAGGGGCTGTCCCACCCTTTCCCCATGTTGTTTTATTGCCAGGTGCAAAGGGAATTTTGCACACATTATCTTGATCAACACGGTATCTTTCACCCACAACAATTTGCCCATTGGCAGGAAAAATTTTCGCTGCCTCTCTTAAATTCATCCACGCGGATTCACCAAACACACCTTTTTTTGCTCGCCTGACCTTATTTTTAGGTGGAGAGGTTGTTATCAATTGAATAACGGAAAAAAAAACACCAATGATGATGCCAAAGACAACCATGGGGTCCATGAATTGAAGCGCATAATTCCACGTTATTCCTTGTTGTCCAACATAGGGACTTAAACGTTTTATTTCTCCACCAATATAATAAAGAGCTGCGGTTCCAAAAAAGATAAGGGAAACGAAAGTAATTCCTTTACGTAAGTGCAGCTTTTGCGAGAGACTATAAAACAATGACACAGCAGCTGTTAGTGCTAAGACTAGTAAAGGTTCTGAACGAAGTGTCCAATAAATTTGATTGCTCTTTAGTCCATTTGTTATAAACAACAAAAAATGAGGAACAAAGAATATCGTTAAAGCACCTAAAGCGATTGGTGTTAAAATGAGTACCATTTGTGTCTTGGTATATTTCATTGTATTTACTTTCAATTCTATCAGACGATGCTGCGAAAAGCTCTTTTTTCAGGTGTGTGATATTAAACTCTCTCTTTTTTGAAAAAGCGCAGATGACGCCAAACAGTTCTCGTTTATGAGCCCTTCTTATAAAGGAGGAAGCTTTTATCCATTCTTAGCAAGCCATAGCAAATGCTTTGGAACGATGCATTGTGCATACTTGTGTTTGCTGATGTAGCTCTTTGGCTTGCTTAACGGTTTGTGTAATTTGTTTGGCTTTATTTTCTGATACACCAATGCTTTGAGCCAGTGTTTCATACTCATTATTTTTGACAGCTTTATGTTCAGTTAGTGAGAGACGGCTATTGATGTTTTTTACAAAGTCGGTAAGCTCTTTTTGAAGTAAAGGATTTTTTGCTAAAGCTTCTTGCTGTAATTCTTTTGGCAAGGTGAAGAGCTCTTGTAAGCTTTTGCTTGGCATTTTTACTATTTTTGCACGACGACTTTGTTCTGTTGCATGTTCTTGAGTAATTTCCTTCTCCGCATGTTTTACAGCATGGGCGAAATTTGCAACGGTAGTACAGAGCATCTCAAGATGATTTTTAGCGTTTGCACGTGCTTGATTTTGTAGTCCACATAAACTGAAACCTGCAAGATGAGAAACAGAGTGCGGTGCTCTTTCAATCTGGTTGGCGAGCTGTTGGCCTAAGCTTGGATTTTTGATGATCTCTAGCATCTGTTTATCTAATGTTTTTTCTTTACCATAAACAATTTTTGCCAATTTCTGGACCTGTTTTAAGCTTGCGTGGACGCAAGAATCTTCTGCAACCATTTCGGCTTTTTTATTTTCTGTCAAAGGAGCTAATCTTTCTTCTGGAATGAGAATGCTTTCAAGCTCTTTTGTTTTTGGAACTGTAAAGGTAAATTTGTCACCGGGTTTTAATGTTTTGAGTTGTTCTGGTGTGAGATGCTCTTTATTGCCGATGATATAAGCCCCTTTCACATTGAATGCAAAGCTATCATAACCAGCACCTCTATACATTCCTGTGTAGGTTTCACCTTCTTTTGCAACCATAACGGGACGATCATTAACATTGCGCCCAAGTTCTTTCATGTTGTTCATGAATTCCTTTAAAAGAAGTATTTTATTGGGATTAGAGATATCCTCAAATAGATGTTGCATTGGTTCTAGATCACCATTTTCTGCTACAGCAACACTGGCGAGCATCATGCGTTCTTTTGTAACAAGTGAAAAATCAAGCTGATGGCCTGCTGCTTGAGCGAGCTTTTCAAAAAAGACCCGTTGTGTACGTCCGTTGCCTTCTCTAAAAGGATGGAGCTGGTTAAGGAAGTTAAATAAACTTATTGCTTCAGAGTTAAATTTCTCACGCGTTAAGCCTTGCAAATTATCTTTTTCGGCAAGTGTTTGATCTAATTTTTGTAAACCTTCAGGGATTTCATCACCGAGTGCAAAAGGATTTTCCCATCCTGTTCTTTTCATTTCGGGCATAGCGGCTGTGGTACCATCTTCAAATGTAAAGGGAAGATGGCGAAGATGACCAGCCCATTCAAAGGTATTTTTAAATAACTGATAATGAATAGAGCATAGATAGGAGGTATCAAATTTTTCTGGTAGGGGGGCTGCACGCAGATTAACCATCGCTTTTGCTGTATCATGCGAGCATTTCTCCAGAAAGGATTTAAAGTTTTTTATTCCATATTTATTTTTGAGTGTTGTGGTGTTCGGGTAGACATAATGATGAGGAGAAACTGTCTGTATATTTTTTGTTTTTTCTTTTGCTTTCGGCATCGTAGCTTCCTTATAATGTTACGTTGTCCATGAGAGTATTAAATTCCTCGAGTGAAATATTCCCCCTTGCATATTCTTCTAAAATTTTTAGCGTTTTGGAATGTAGCGCTATTCCCTCTATTGCATGGGTGCTGATGGCTGCTTCAACCGCTTCACGGCGTTGTTTTAATTCTTCTACTGTCATAGGTAAAAGGTTTTCGCTGTTTTCTGTTGCTTTGGTTTTCATGCATTTTTCCTTTTATGTGCAATCGTTGCTTTAAAAGAGCCTTTAGCAACCGATGTGATCTTCTTTTAGTCTCCTCCAAAGATGTTTCGTTGTTTGAAGGGATCATAATAAATTTCTGTGACCTTAAACTTTCCTTCAACCCGTTTGCATTGGATGATGATATCAATCATTGAAATCAACAGTCCTCGAATATCATCACGCTCTAAATCACCTCCTCCGTCACTTTCTTTGACCAAAAGGGTCATTTGCTCAAAGGCAGCAAGGGCTGTTGAGGCATGAACCGTTGTAATGGAACCTGGATGACCTGAATTGACATTGCGGATATAATAAAAGGCTGTACCATCTCGAAGTTCTTGCAAAAGAATACGATCAGGACGCATCCGTAAAGATGATTCAAGCAACTCTTTGGGTCCAACAGAGGCTAAGCCTTGTCCATCTTTTGAATAGAACATCGAGACATGATTAGGGTGCGGTATCACCAATTCTTGTGTATCTTCAATGGTAATAATACGCTCTTCTTGAGGAATTTTGGCGATTAATGCTTTTGATAATGTTGTTTTACCCGAACCAGTTTTTCCTGCAATTAAAATATTTTTCTGGCATTTTACAGCTTGATTTAAAAAGGAGACAAAGTCTTTATTGCAGTAGGCATGAGCTAAGTTATGCTCGATGATTTTGAGTTCGTTAAAACGAGAAAGATAATCATTCAATGGCGTGAAAGATATCTGTTCACACAGTGAAAACAGACCTTTATTCGCGAGCTCTTCGAGAGAAAAACTCTGCGATGATGGTTTGCGAATTGTCATACTAATCGTGTTTTTTTCGACAGCCGGCGGAATAACAACTTGAATGCGCTCATTACCTGGCAGAGTAGCCGATAATATTGGATTCTTGTCTGATATGTTTTGCTTGGAATAGGATGCGACAACTTTCGCAATCCCCATAAGCTCATTAAAAGAGAGAGCCGGTGCTTCTATTGTTTTCCATCCATCAATACCTTCCGTCATTACTTGATAGGGACGATTGATAACAATTTCAAAAAGACTTTCATCTTTCAAAAAAGCACGGATGGGTTCAAGTTTTGTGAGAACAATCGCGATGGTTTCATCGCTCATGGTATGTAAGTTTGAGTTCATTTTAAAGGTATCACAGAATTTTTGTAAAAGTTTCTTGAAACAGCTCGATTGGTAATCTGTTTTTTATTTTCGATGACTTTCAATTTATAGACGCTGGAAAAATCCAAATCGCGGGCAACAAAGATATTCACCATTTCCCCTTGGTTTTTGGATAATGTTGGAGGAATATTGGCGTAATTTTCTACGAGAATGTTTGCGATGTTTTGTCCTGAAGAGATTGTTTCAGTTTCTTCTTTTTCCTGTTTTTTTGATAAACGTTTATTGGCATAGTTTGTCGCATCTTTTATCAGGGAGACAAGAAGCGCAGATCCAATCCTCTCGAGCCAATGGTTATCAATATCTCCATCTATACCAGAACGCCCTAAACTGTCTGTTGCAGGTGAAGCTAAGGATATAATGATACCATTAGGGGTTTTTGCTCTATTCCATAGCACAAAGAGACGTGTTTGGCCTTTTTTCAAGCCGGCGCGATATTCACCAACAATTTGGGTGCCTTTATCAAGAAGGACAACACGACCATTGTCTGATAAGATATCTCTGGAGACGATACAACTGGCAAAACCTTGTTGATCACTGTTGATGGCTGTTTCTAAAATACAAGGGATAGAAGTTCCCATCGCGATGATGTAGTTTCGATTGCCAAGGGTTGAAGCACGAATACCTTCAAGCACTGTGGGTTTGAGAAGATGATTAAAACGTTGTGTTGTTTCATCAGGTTTACTTTCAAGTTGGTGAGGCAATACACCATTATTTGTTTGTGAATCTATTTTGCCTTGTTGTGTATTTGCATAAGCTAATACAGGAGCACGTTGTGCTGCTTCCAGAAGTGAGTCATCAGAATTTAATTGATTGATGTTTGGTGTTGGTAGCTCGACTTTTGGCAATAGAGCGTTATTTCGTTGAGGCTGTTCAAGGGGGGAGGGGGTAGGCTTTGCAGGGCGAAAAAGCTCTGTTTGTTTTATAACTTTTCCTTCTTTTGAAGATTCAATTGGTTGTTTTTTTTCTGTAACAAGTGTTGAATAGGCTAAATAAAGACAGACACTGAAAAGAATAATAAGAGCAATAGCTTTCCCTACATTGTTCTGTTGACTTTTTCCTTGAGCATTTTTTATTGTATCGCGATCATTGATGCTTTTTTCATCCACGGCGTTATTCATGGCTGCTTCCTAGGTTCACTTTACGTTGTACAGATGGTGATGTCGTACCTGTTTCAGGGTTAATTCCTTCTGGTACGAACCTTTTATTAAAGATGCACAATACTTCATTCCCACGCCGTAGCGTGAATTGTGCAGCTGTTGCATGAACAATAACTTTGTTGCCTTTAATCGATTTGGGAATAAGAGCTTCTTGCCCATCAGGCGATACAATGTAAATGGCAGGGATTTCAATGTTGCCTAAAAAGGTAAAGGTTGTTGTTTTTCCATTGTCATAGACAGACGCAGGTTCAATGAGGGATGAGCCTTGGGCTTCATAAGCCCAATTGCGTGGTCCAAAATCTTCATGGATATTTAAAACATCATTGACAAAGTTTTCTTCACGTTGTTTTGCTTTTTCTGCTTCGGCTAATTTCTTACGTAAGGCTTCATCTTCTGGATAACGAAACTTTACCAAGAAATACGTCTCATTGCCGGCTGAAACATCGCCTTCACGGACTTGCAGCTCGAATTGATAAGAGCGTTGTGTACCATCTTGGCGGCTTGTGACAATTTGTAAATTGGTCACAGGTTGGACTTCACGCGGCTTGAGAAAAACAAAGTGACCAGCCGGCGCAACTTGCCAAGCAACGGAATTTCCAATTCCTACATAGGTTACTTCTTCATCGTCGGCAAATTCTAGCTGAACTGAAGAGCGAATGGAGCCAATGATTTGCACAACATTGTAAGGGTCATAATTGACAAATCTGATGCGGTTATCTTTACGTGCACTGACAGGCGCTGTTTCCGCAAATGAGAGGACTGTGTGAAAGCTGAGAGTAATCGTAAAAATTAAAAAGATTGTTTGTAAAAGTCTGATCATTTTATCACCTCTGGATCAGATCTATATTCCGATACTTGAAAACCAAGTGGGTTGATGAGACGGTCAGATGTTGAAATGTGTGCGTTCACGTAGGAAAAATTTAAGATTGAAATCCAATGGGAAATATTTTCTTTTTCATTAAAGTCTCTGACCGTTTTATAGTAACGAACTTGGATAAGATCTTTGCTTATAAAAGAGATTGATTTGATTGTGACGGTAGCAATCATGTTATGATAAATATTTTGCGGACTTTCTGGATTATTGCCCGCGTACCATTTTGCAAAACGGTTTTGTTCTTTTGGAGAAGATAAAAGAGAAACTAAGCGAAAATTGTTTTCTGCTTCGGATGCTTGAAAACCTTCACGGGCACGAACATATTGGCTGGCAAAATAACGCGTTATCGCTTCATCATAGTCGTTAGGGGATTCTTTGAGGGCGCTTACAGTATCAATAATGCCTGTTGAGTTATCAACGCGGATAACAAAAGGCTCTACCGTTTTCAAAGGCGTCAAAGCTGCGACAGCTAAAGCCAGCGCAATCGTCATCAATCCAAAAAGCACTGTTAAAGCCATGGAAATTTTCATTCGCACGCGCATGCTATGCATGCGATCAATGTCAAATGAGCGGGCTTCTTTTATATATTCTTCAAGGGCATCACTTTTCACGCGTAACCTCCACAGTTTTATCAGATCGTGCTTCATGAATAACCGGCTTTAATAAAGCTGAATTGGCTGTTGCTTTTTCACTTTCCAAAGTATTGAGAATGATAGGAGTTGTAACAGTCTTTACGCTCTTTTCTGGGTGGACAACGTTTTGATTGTCCCAATTCCACTTATCTTTATTTAAAGCACGTGTATGTTTGCCATTACAGCGTGGTGGTTTTTTGGGGCCACTCAAAGAGGCGCAACCAGTAAGAGCGATTGTTAGGACCATAACAAAAGTTATTTTTCGTTTCATTTTTTGAACTCACAAATATCTTGGAATACAATGCATGAGAGCCTTTATTTTGGACACTTTTACAAGTCTATGTGATGCAAGACTTTGATTGGTTTTGTTGTAAGACCCGAGATGTTAGGTCTTATCTGGAACAGGACCATGGCGCGTGCGCCAAAGGGCGCACGCAAGGCTAAAACAAAAGTGCTTATTCTTTTAAAGAGGTGCTTTATCTTAAAACCGACCACGACCACCTCCAGATCTTCCTGCTTTTGCTGCCGCGCCTGCCGCACCTTTAGAAGCGTTACCGGCAGCACCTGAGATTTGTAAAGCGGCATTTTTTACTGTATTCGCACTCGTTCTTGCACCATTGGCAAGCATTGTGAAAACCTGTCCTCCTGAAGAGACACCAGTGTTAAAGTATGGTCCGCCAGAGGCCAGCGCTGTTGCAATACCGGGAAGCGCACGGAAGATAATAACCCCTATGATCGAAATGACGAGGACAGGGGGGAAAAGAACATAGATTGATTCATATGAAACTTTGAGAACCTGTAGGATAACTTGACATATAATTGTTCCAAGCATGATCACGAGAACCTGTAAAATGGTAAAATTGATCAAAGTTGTAATCCATGCATCGGTGTATTTTCGCGTTGCATTAAACAAATATAAACTAATGAATAGAGGACCAAGACCTATAATCATTACGAGTGCAACTTGTGCAAACATTTGCACAATAAAACCACCTATACAAAAAAGAATAACGGCTAAAAGCATGATAGAACCAAGAAGCCCCACAACGATCTTTTCAAAAAACCAAGCGTTGTATAAAACTTCTTGATAGCGAGTATTTGCCTTTAACAAAATATAATCAAAAACATTGGAGCTTGCAGGATTGCTGTTAAGCGCATTTCCAATAGCATTGGATAAATCTTTGAAGAAAATATCCTTGACATAAGTATTAAATGTATCCGCATTCGTTGCCATTGTTGTCACAACAACGATTTTAACAACATTATTGAGAAGACTATGCATGGAAAGCGCAACGCGACCTGTCATAACATTATAGCCATAAAGAAAGATAAAAATGATTGCGGCGAGATTTAAGGGCGCTGAAATAGCAGAAGATAACCCTCTCACCGTTGTGTCCATCACATTATCGAGAGGGGTTAAAATATACCCAGAAATGCTTTCAAATGGAGAAAAACTAAAGTCTGACATTTGTACTCGTACTTTCAAGTTTTTCTTTTAATTGTTTTTCTTTTTCTTTTAATTGTGCCTCAAGGTATTTATGTTTTTGTTGTTCCTTTTCTTCACGCATTTCGTCTTTTGTTTTCGTATCTCTTGCTTGAATCATATCAAGAGACTGAAGTTTTAGAGAAGCCACTTGAAGATCGGCTTGAAGAAGAGAAAGTTTTACTTGAAGCTCTTGTTGAAGAGCTTGAAGCTTCTGCAATTCTTCAAGGCTAGGTTTTTTTACAGCTTCTGTTGTTGTTATATCTGTTTGTGACTTAAGTTGTTCAAGTTGATGACTTATTGCTTTAATTTTTTTTGCAGTTTCAGTTGCAGTTTTATATACGCTTTCAGCTGTTTCTGATTTTGCAGCATCTAATTTTTGTGTATTCTCGAGTGCTTGTTTATAATATTCATCCGCATCGGGTGTCGTTTGTGATATTGCATGAGAAATAAAAGAAAAAGATAACAGTGTAACTAAGCCATATTTTTTCATTGATTTTTTCTCCTTTGATAAAATATGGGCAGCCATTTGTCAGGGTCTGCTCCATATTCGTTGATAATTTCATTCATGAGTTCAATGTTTTTTGTTGTGCCGCTTAAAACGGCGATCTCATCATTCATTCCACGTAAGTTAAGTTCTGCAACGACGGAACTTTGTCCTTGTTTGACGAGAAAACGGCGAGATTCTCTGCTTAATTCTGACTGTATCAGTTCAAATTCACGCTCAGTAAGTTTGAAAGCTTCGACATAATCATTGTAATTTGCTTTTTGATTTGGAAAAAATATTTGGGTGGGGCATTGCTCAATAATTGTGTGCGCGATTGTTGAGTTCAAAGCATCTTTAGGGCTTTGTGTTGCAAAGAGCATCATGCCATTTTGTTTACGAATTGTTTTTAACCGATCTTGCGCAAAAGCTTTGAATGAATCATCTTCCAAAGCTTTCCAGAATTCATCAACGACAATAATGATGCGCCGCCCATCAATCAAATCAAGAATGCGGTGAAAGAGATACATCATTAAGGGGCGCCGAATTTCTTCATTGTCTAAGAAATCGGTCATGTCATATCCAATGAACTGTGCGTTTAAATTGAGATCATCTTGATCATTATCAAAAACCCACCCTAAATCATTGCCCCTAATCCAGCGTTGTAGTCGTATGGCGATACCTTCTTTTGATGTGTTGTCAAAAAACAGTTGAAGTGCACCAAGAGAACGTTGTGTTGGGGGTAAGTTTTCTAAAGAATCGATGGCTTTGGCGATATCTTGTCGCTCTTCTTCTGTTACGATTTGCCCTTCAGCGCTTACCAGCTTTAAGATCCAATTACGAAGAAAGATTTTATTTTTTTCAGTGTATTCCATGCCCTTTAAGGGAGAAATCCCTGTGGGCTGCCCATTTTTTAGAGGTTTATATTTCCCTCCTCCAGCTCGTACAAAAATCTCTGCTCCTTGATCTTTATCAAAAAAAACCATAGTTGGATTGTGTTTTTGTAATTGTGCAAGAAGAAAATTAACAATCACTGTTTTACCAGATCCCGATGGGCCACAAACAAACGTATTTCCAAGATCGCCATAATGAAAATTAAAATAGTAAGGTGAACCAGCCTGTGTTTTTAGCAATGCGACAGCAGCCCCCCAAACATTATCGTTCAGTTTGCCAACGGGGAAAGAATGGAAGGGCGATAAAGCGGCAAAGTTTCTGCTGGTAATGGCGCCTGAACGCGCACGATAGCTAAAGTTTCCAGGAAGCTGTGCCCACCATGCTGCTTCCAATCCTAAATCTTCTCTGGCAATTACGGCTCCCCCATTGGTTAAATGGGAACGTGCTTTTGATAAGTTTTCAGACAATATTTTGGGATGATCAGCAAAAACAGCTAAAGAAATGTGATGCTCGCCCAAAACAAAACGGTTTGATTCTAAATCATCTAGCGCTTCATCGAGTGCATCAATTTGTGAACTAGCACGGTCAGCTGCATTGATCATTTGATTTTGCTTGCGGCTCATAATCGCACCGGCGGCCGCCTTACTTTTAAAGACAAAGGATTGTGTTAAAATGAATTCAAATGGTACCGTAAGCAAACCATCAGTCATACCAGGGCGTGTTTTAGAAGGGTATTCTTTCCATCCAAACATGCCAGCAAAGCGTTCATTACTTTCATGGCGAATTTCGATAATTTCTTTCCCAAAAATAACACGATCCGAGTAAATCGTTGAAGCAATAGTTCCAAATGTGAGAGGAATACGCTCACGTCTTCCCCCCACCAGCTGGTGGAGAAATTCACTTTGTTCAGAAAATAAAATACCTTCATGTTCATAGATTGATAGCAGACGGACTTCATACTCTTCTAAACCTTGCATAAGGTCTTGACTTAACTCTTCGAGTTTACGAATAGCTTCCTCATCGGGTTCAGATTGTGTTTTCTTCGCTTTGCTCAAGCGCTGAAAAAATGAAACCAGCTTTTCTGTTTTATCCGCTGCCGGATTCCAAAGCAGTGAAATAAATAGATCATTTCTATACAGTTCTTGCGAAACCATTTTCTTTTTATATTTTTCATCTAATGTTGTTGCAAAAGATGAAAGAAAGTGACCTTCTGGGTATATCGTTTCACGGCGGCGGATGATGTGAGAATATAAAGCAAGCCGTTCGTCTGCGATATTTTTTAAAAGGGTGTTTAATTGGTTGTGTAAAGAATTTAATTGATCAATATCCGCAGTGTCAAAATTTATACCCTCAACAGCCATCACAACCATTAAACAGCGTGAATTTAAAGCAACGACATGTTGGTTGATGTAGCGTATATAGGGAATATATTCTTCAGGCAAAGTTTCCCGTTTCATTATTGACATCTGTTTCACCGGCTTGGCTCCTTCAGCTTAGTTCCTTATAAGTTCGGATAAGGCGCAAGGGGGAGGTCGAACCTCCTCCCCATCGGTTGAGGTTTTTTTGTTTTCCTCGAGTATTGAGCCATGCAAATAATACGCGAAATTGGTTGTGATCATACTTTGTCACTTCTCGCAAAATAAAGTGCATCCCAATCCCAAGACCAAACATGGTAAAATCACTCGTCAAAATAAAAAGAATGGATGTCGCCATGACATTAAGCGCCATCGCTTCCATTGTAACACCAGCAAACATGGCTGGGCGCGTACAGGCAAGGAAAAGAGTATCTTCGTTCATTTATGTTGTGCCCGCTAATTTACCAACGAGAGCAGGGGCACCAAAAACAATAGCAATCCCGAGAACACAGTAAGCTGCTTTGCGTAAGTCAATAAAGCCGTACATCCAACCAATCCCCACAGCAGCAACACATATAATTGCAATAAGCTTTGCCGTTGCACCCGTCATCATTGTGACAATGTTGCCTAAAACACCATCAAGATTTCCCAGACCACCTCCACTAGCAGCAGGAGCAGCATAAGAAAGATCAGATACAAAAACTGCCGTAAAAAGCAGCATGGTCACGATAAAAATGATGTTTTGGAATCTATTATCTGTCATTTTACCTCTCTTTAACAAATAATATTTGTTCATATGTCGACATTCCATTTCCTCTAACAAACTGGAGAATGCTGTCATTTGATAACAGTTTAATCTTCTCGTTTGTTTGTTTTAAAAGCCTTGATAGTGGATCTGTTCACTCTCAAACTCTTTTTCTTAAAGAGACAGAAGTCTTTTCAAACTGGGATTGTGTTACATGAAAATGGCAATTTTAAGTTGTATGTATTGGTAAAGACAATAATATTAAAACAATGCAAGTAAGGAATATTATTCTTTACAAAATGTAGTTAATATGCAACACAGATATTTGGATTTTTTTCTTTAAAAACAAGGGGATTAGTGATAAATAATGTGAAAGGATAGAAAAACAATGAATTTTTTGAGCGAGCGTGTTAAGAAATGCTATTTAAATTGATTGTTATTATTTACATTATGGGTTCCATAGTGTGGGGATTAAGCCAGTATAAAGATAAAATAGATTTCAGTATTCTTAAAACATTTGAGATGCAAGATATACAAGATATTCTCAATTTTTATCGAAAAGAAAAAAATCGAGAAGAAGAAAAGTTGGTTAAATCTATCACCAAACAGCAATTAGAAAAAAATGAACCAGTTCTCGATTTGCAGAAGAGTGTTTCATCAAACGATGTTGCAAATAATGCTGTTGTTTTTCATGGTAAGGCCTCTGTTACAAGTGGGGTTACATTTAAATTACTGACGCCTGCTGCACAATCTTGGCGCTCATATATCACCCGTGATATTCATCTTTATGGTGTAGACACGTGCGCACCACGCCAAAAAGCACGATTAAATGATCAAGAATGGCCCTGTGGTGCGGTTACAACGGCTTGGCTTGTCACCAAAACACTTGGGCAGGATTTATCCTGTAAACAGGCTGTGATGCACAATGGTGTTTATTATGCGCAATGTTTTGTTCAAGGGGTTGATTTAGCTGAGGCAGGTCTTACAGAAGGTATGTTGGTCCTCTCAAAAGAGGGAAAAGATCCTATTCCAACTCAGTACTATCATGCGGAAGAAAAAGCACGCAACAACAAGATCGGTCTTTGGTCAAGTGATTTCACTGAACCTTTAAAATGGCGGCGAGATAATGGATCTTACAACCCCTTTGAAAATCCGTGATTGGCTTTAACGAACATATTTACTTAAATTTTTATAGAGAAAACTTTATCAATAAAATTGCACCAGAGCATAGGGCAAAAGACCATAGGGAAAGTTTGAATAAACCGTGAGATTATTTCCGCTTGTGAAGTAAATGGATAATATTTCCATTTTCAAGGGGGGGCTCTCAAAATCGCTCTTCTATTTTTACTTATGTGTTTTATAAAAGCAGGAAAATTTCATTGTTGGTGGCAAAACGTTTTTGAGTATTTGTGTTTGAAGGAGAAAATGAGACGATAAAAAACGCTCAAGAAATGGATTTCTAGAGCAGAGTTGATAAAAGTGAAAAATGAATAGATCCCAAAATGGCGTAACGTTTGATATAACGGATAGAATATTTTACAGTGCCTTAAAAGAATTCCTAGCAAAAGTTTTTTCATCAGAATTTTGTCTTCAGGATTGGATCACGTTTTTTTACTTCTTTAAGAGTGATCAAACTGTTTCATTCCTTGAAAAGCTTTCATAATTATCTGCTTCTAAATTCAGACTTCTAAAAGATGGATTTCAAACAGACTCCACACGAAGAAATCTTCGTAAAAATGATTTGCATTGTTGATTGTTTTCTATATATTACAAGATGTTTTTATTTAAGCATTCGATGGGGGAAACAATAATCAACATACGAATAGGTAAAAAGAGCTCATACTTTTTTGTAATGGCTTTGTAGTCTATTGATCGTGATACTAAGCGTTATAATGCTCATAGGCTTTTTATAGGGTGAGGGGCGCGGTTCCTATCGCTATGTCACTATTTGAAATCAGTTGGAAAAAAACATTAGTGCGTCTTCTGATTTTGTCATTTTTACTCAGTTTGGGCTTTTTTCTTCTCATTATATTTTATGACAAACTCATACGATGGCTGTCGTGAGTTCTTCTTACGTTATTTTACTCAGAGTGCTCACTTTGAAAGCAAGTAAGTGATAGTAAGGCTGTCTTCTCATACAGTATGAAAACTTAACACCCATTTGGGGGATGATGTTAACAGATAAGGTATTTAAAGAGGGTAAAATGAAAAAAATTATTTTATTATGCATGGCTTTATTATTCGCTGTGGGGTGTGAAAAAACTTATAGCGTAGAGGATTTTAAGAAAGATGCAAAATTAAGGGAAGAATGGGGAAAGAAGTGTTTTCTTTCAGGACAAGCTGTTAAGGAATCTAAAAATTGTAAAAATGTTTTACAAGCAGATACTGAAATGTTTTTCTCGCCAAAGCTTAATTCTACAGATCGTGGTCATGCGTTTTAACGGTTATGCATCTCAACAGTAAAGTGTTATATAAAAATTCTAAAATAAAGAAGTTACGTTTCAACGAATAGTTTCTTCTTTAATTTTTATAGCGGAGATTTTTATCATTTTTCATCTTTCAGATGAGCTCCCCAAATCATATTTGCAATCCTATTGTTTGTTTCATCTTTGTTAGATTGAGGATTATGATCATGAGAAAACAGGATAGCATTGTCTTATAGAAACATCTCTTAAGGCAACCAATCCCATTTCACGGTGGTGTCCGTGAATGGTATAACGGTAAATCCATTGAGCACCACGATCTTTACGCTTCATAAAGGAGTAAGCAGGCGCATATT
>NZ_JBHILY010000086.1:0-699 GCF_042193555.1 Bartonella sp. PS17NMGDW
TCAAGAATGTGTTGTTTGTTTATGCTTTTATATGCACGATCACCGATATGTTTAGAAACATTATTCAGAATTCGATATTTAACTTTTTTAGTGGATTCTGATTGATTATGCCATTGCATGCTTTGTAAATACTGATGCAATAACCAATCGAAAGACCCTTCTGTGAGTCTGGTACGCCTCTTTGTTTTGGAGGAGCCATTTTGTGCTTGCTTAATAGCCAGCGTATAATTATCAACAAACTCTTGCGTTCCATAGGTTCCTTCAATCCGAAACCGTGGTCCATGACCAATACGTACATACCATATAACTTTACCATGGCGTGTACGTTCACGAACAAGATGCGGTGGACGGCGTTTTGGCATGGCTAAAACTTTATACCGTCGACAGAGGGGCAGCTTTTGCTGGTCTCGTAGTCTTCTTGTTCATTTTCAAGCGGTGGAAAATCGTCAATGCTATAAGTATTATCTGTCGTTGTTGGTGTTATGGTTTTATTGATATGAATTAATAATTCCCCTGTAGGTTTGATTTCTATGAGTTCACATCCTTGTTTTTTAGCTTCTCTTAAAGCACGAGCAATAGCTGGTTGCGTGATAGTAGGTGGGCGGTGTGGCATGTTTATTCCCCTTCATTTTAGATGTAATTCACTCGTGGCGTGAATCACGCTGGTGTTAAAATTTTGTTTGTGTTGCTAGAAAGGAA
>NZ_JBHILY010000013.1:0-32155 GCF_042193555.1 Bartonella sp. PS17NMGDW
GTTTTGCTATTCGTGAAGGTGGTCGTACTGTTGGTGCCGGTATCGTCTCTAAGATCATTGAATAAATAATGCTTGTTAAAGGGATGTTAAAAGTGTTTTAGTTTTGAGAGTTAGGGGTATAGCTCAGTTGGTAGAGCGGCGGTCTCCAAAACCGCAGGTCGCGGGTTCAAGTCCTGCTGCCCCTGCCAAAGGGGAATAGAATTTTTCATATAAGGGAGTGGGTTTTGCTGCCTTTTTCGCTTTTTTTGATATAGGGCTTGTTTTTTTGTGTATGAAACGGTATTGAATAGGAAGTAAGGAAATTGCATAAGTCGAAAGTTGGCTTTTGCATTTTTTTCTGTTTATTTTTTTATAAAACACAATAGGGCTAGAGAGAGTATAGTGTGACGATGGCATCTAAAACCAATCCGATTACCTTTTTGAAGCAGGTTTATGCAGAAACAATTAAAGTGAAATGGCCTACACGTCGTGAGACGGTTATTTCTACTGTTATGGTTTTGTTGGTAACTGCGTTGGCTTCAGCTTTCTTTTTTATTGTGGATCAGGTTATGCATTTTGGTGTTTGGCGGGTTATTGATCTTCTGAAATATCTTTTTAGTTGAGAATGTAAGGAAGTGTGACTGTGGCAGCTCGTTGGTATATTGTTCAGGCATATTCAAATTTTGAAAAGAAAGTAGCGGAAGCTATTGATAAGGAGGCAAAGCAAAAAGGACTTGATCATCTTTTTGAAAAGATTTTTGTTCCAACAGAGCGTGTTGTAGAGGTTCGTCGTGGGCGAAAAGTTGATGCTGAGCGAAAATTTTTTCCTGGTTATGTTCTTGTTCGTGCTGAGTTAACAGATGAAGTTTATCATCTTATTAAGAATACGCCTAAAGTGACAGGTTTTTTAGGGTCGGATGCGCGTCCTGTTCCCATTTCTGATCGAGAGGTTGAGCAAATTCTCAAACAAGTTCAAGAAAGGGTTGAGTCTCCAAAGTCTTCTGTATTGTTTGAGGTTGGAGAGCAAGTTCGCGTTGCTGATGGTCCTTTTGTTTCGTTTAATGGAATTGTTCAAGAGGTTGAAGAAGAGCGCTCTCGTCTTAAGGTTGAAGTGCTTATTTTTGGGCGTCCTACGCCTGTTGATTTGGAATTTGGTCAGGTTGAAAAACTCTGATTAAACTTAGAGTAGTTTGAATTACTTTAAGGAAGGAGTGGGAGGTGATTTATGGCTTTTGTCGGCTTAATGATCCGAACCACGTGACTGCAGCGGGTAGCGGGCAAGATAAATTGTCAGTATACCAGTGAAATTAAAGGCAGATTGTTATGGCAAAAAAAAGTATAGGTCAGCTTAAGTTGCAGGTTCCTGCAGGAGCTGCTACTCCATCTCCACCGATTGGTCCAGCTCTTGGGCAGCGCGGTATTAATATCATGGAATTTTGTAAGGCGTTTAATGCAGCTACACAAGAAATGGAAAAGGGAGCACCGATTCCAGTGGTTATTACGTATTACCAAGATAAGTCTTTCACATTTTCTCTCAAGACGCCTCCTGTATCATTCTTTTTAAAGAAGGAGGCAAACCTGAAATCTGGTTCAAAAGAGCCTGGTAAAGTGTCTGTAGGAAGCATTTCTCGTGATAAAATTCGTTCGATTGCGGAATCAAAGATGCAAGATCTTAATGCGAATGACATTGAGGCAGCAATGCGTATGGTTGAAGGTTCTGCTCGCTCGATGGGCTTGGAAGTGGTGGGGTAATATTATGGCAAAAGTAGCAAAAAGAATAAAAAATATCCGAAAAGATATTGATTTTAATGAACTTTACGCTTTGAAAGATGCCGTTTCAATGGTTAAGGAGCGTGCAGTTGCTAAGTTTGATGAAACAATCGAAATTTCAATGAACTTGGGTGTTGATCCTCGTCATGCTGATCAAATGGTTCGAGGAGTTGCTCATTTGCCTAATGGAACAGGGAGAAATATTCGTGTTGCCGTTTTTGCTCGTGGGGATAAGGCTGAGGAAGCTAAGGCGGCAGGAGCTGATATTGTAGGGGCTGAAGATTTGTTTGAAAGCATTAATGGAGGGACTATAGACTTCGATCGTTGTATTGCAACACCAGACATGATGCCTCTTGTTGGTCGTCTTGGTAAGATTCTTGGTCCGCGGAGTTTGATGCCGAATCCGAAAGTTGGTACTGTAACACTTGATGTTGTCGGTGCTGTCAAAGCTTCTAAAGGTGGTGCTGTTGAGTTTCGTGTGGAAAAAGCTGGTATTGTGCATGCTGGTATTGGTAAGGCTTCTTTTGGTGTTGAAAAAATTGTAGAAAATATAAAGGCCTTTGCAAGTGCAGTTATTAAAGCCAAACCGCAAGGTGCAAAAGGTGAGTATATTAAGCGCGTTGCTGTTTCTTCGACTATGGGAATTGGTATTAAAGTTGATCCAGCAACAGTTCGTTCAGAGTTAGTATAAGCTGATTTATAATTTTGTTTTTGGGTATGTGAATATCAAAATTGTATTTAAAATGCTGGTTTTGATCAGCATTTAGCTATCTAAGCTTTATAGAGCTTAGGTTATGCCGGGAGAAATTCCGGAATATCCTGTCCGAGATTGTAGGTGATGCTTTTAAGTATCTTAATCAAAAAAACCTGCATGAGACTGGGGTAAAAACTGAGAGTTAAAAGACTTAAAGGGTTTGAGCCAAGGTTGCCTTTGAACGCTGTGCGTGAAAAAGGGGACAGGATCCTCATCGGTGACATGAAGTATTTTATGTTATCAAAGGTAACCAATAGGTTTGTTTTAAGCAAATCTGTTAAATGGAGAGAGACAGTGAATAGAGCGGAAAAACGCGAATTTGTTACATGGCTTAACGAGGCTTTTCGGAAGTCTGGTTCTGTTGTTGTTGCACATTATTCCGGTCTGACAGTTTCACAGATGAATGATCTACGTTCGAAAATGGGTGAAGCTGGCGGTGCCGTTAAAGTCGCCAAAAACCGTCTTGCTAAAATCGCTCTTCAGGGCACGGAATCTGAATCGATAGTGGGTTTGTTTACTGGACAGACACTTATTGCTTATTCAGAAGATCCGATCACAGCACCGAAAGTTGCTGTTGATTTTGCGAAAAGCAATGACAAATTTGTCATCCTTGGCGGTTCAATGGGGGCAACAAGTTTAACTGTAGATGCTGTGAAGTCATTGGCTTCATTGCCTTCATTAAACGAGTTGCGTGCAAAACTTGTGGGTATGATTTCTACCCCTGCGACCCGTATTGCACAGGTTGTTAATGCCCCAGCTAGTCAGGTTGCACGTGTCATTAGCGCATATGCTCAGGAGGATAAGGCGGCTTAAGGCTGTTCTGTTTTTTTGGATAAAATTTAATAATGGTTCAAATCTTTTAATTGAAGGAATTTAAAAATGGCTGATCTAGAGAAGATCGTAGAAGACCTTTCTAATCTAACCCTTTTGGAAGCCGCTGAGCTTTCTAAGTTACTTGAAGAAAAGTGGGGAGTTTCGGCTGCTGCTCCTGTAGCTGTCGCTGCTGTTGCTGGTGCTGCTGCTCCAGCTGCTGAAGAAAAAACAGAATTTGATGTTATTCTTGTTGAAGGTGGTGCGCAAAAAATTAATGTTATTAAGGAAGTTCGTGCTCTTACTGGACTTGGTCTTAAAGAAGCTAAAGATCTGGTTGAAGGGGCACCTAAGCCTATTAAAGAGGGTGCTTCTAAAGAAGAAGCAGAAAAAATTAAATCTCAACTTGAAGCTGCTGGTGCTAAAGTGGAACTTAAGTAAATTTAATTTTATCGGCGGGCATTTATGTTCGCCGATTTTCTTTCTCTCAATACAAAGAGGGAAAATAATGAGTAAAAAACCTTTTCCCAACGGTTTTGTAACAGTAATGGGATAGGTTTGCACTACCCATCCCTTCATCATAGAGTCAAGAGATAAAAATGGCTTATGTTGGTGGGGAAAGTTAATGATGCTCATTGTTGAGTGTCAAGTGAACTGGTCTGCATATGCAGGTTAATGATATAAGGCTTTCAAGGTTGGTCTACCTTGAAGAGTAAAGATCAAGGAGCGACGATGGCTCAGACTCACGCAATGATGTCTCAATTCAATGGTCGTAAGCGCGTACGTAAATTTTTTGGTAAGATTCCTGAAGTAGCAGAAATGCCGAATCTTATTGAGGTTCAAAAAGCGTCATACGATCAGTTTCTCATGGTTGAGGAACCGAAAGGTGGACGACCAGATGAAGGTTTGCAAGCTGTTTTTAAATCGGTTTTTCCTATTTCAGATTTTTCCGGTACAGCTATGCTTGAGTTTGTTGGTTATGAATTTGATTTACCGAAATTTGATGTTGAAGAGTGCCGTCAACGTGATTTAACTTATGCTGCCCCATTAAAGGTCATATTACGTTTGATTGTTTTTGATGTTGATGAGGATACCGGCTCCAAAGATATCAAAGACATTAAAGAGCAAGGCGTTTATATGGGCGATATGCCTTTAATGACGACGAATGGTACCTTTATTGTTAATGGTACGGAACGTGTTATTGTTTCGCAGATGCATCGTTCTCCTGGTGTCTTTTTTGACCATGATAAAGGAAAGTCCCATTCATCAGGAAAGCTTCTTTTTGCTGCTCGTGTTATTCCGTATCGTGGTTCTTGGCTTGATATTGAGTTTGATGCTAAGGACATTATTTATGCGCGTATTGATCGGCGGCGCAAGATTCCTGTTACTAGTCTTTTGATGGCACTAGGTATGGATGCGTCGGATATTTTATCGACGTTTTATGATAAAGTGACTTATGAGCGTGATGGAGAAGGATGGCGAGTTCCTTATTCTGTTGATCGCTTTAAAGGAATGAAGCTCATTTCTGACCTTATAGATGCAGATAGTGGTGAAGTCGTCGCGGAGGCTGGTAAAAAATTAACAGTTCGTACTGCGAAGTCTTTGGCAGAAAAAGGACTTAAAGCGGTTAAAGTTAGTGAAGATGATTTATTAGGTTGTTATCTAGCCGAAGATATCGTCAATTACGAAACAGGTGAAATTTACCTTGAAGCTGGTGATGAAATTGACGAAAAAGTATTAAAAATTTTGCTTGATGTTAGTGCTGATCAAATCAATATCCTTGATATTGATCATATGAATATTGGCGCTTATATCCGCAATACTTTAAAGGTGGATAAAAATGAAAGTCGACAGGATGCGTTATTTGATATTTACCGAGTGATGCGTCCAGGTGAGCCCCCAACAATCGATACAGCAGAAGCAATGTTCCATTCATTGTTTTTTGATCCAGAGCGTTATGATCTTTCAGCCGTTGGGCGTGTTAAGATGAATTTGCGTATGGATCTTGATTGTCCAGACACAGTTCGCATTTTACGCCAAGAGGATATTCTTGCTGTTGTTAAGATGTTGGTTGAATTGCGTGATGGTCGTGGCGAAATTGATGATATTGATAATCTTGGCAACCGTCGCGTTCGTTCCGTTGGAGAATTGATGGAAAATCAATATCGCATTGGTCTTCTTCGTATGGAGCGTGCGATAAAAGAGCGCATGTCATCGGTTGAAATTGATACAGTTATGCCACAGGATTTGATCAATGCAAAGCCTGCTGCTGCTGCAGTTCGTGAGTTTTTTGGGTCTTCACAATTGTCGCAGTTTATGGATCAAACTAATCCATTGTCGGAGATTACCCATAAGCGCCGTCTTTCTGCTCTTGGTCCAGGTGGTTTGACTCGTGAACGGGCGGGTTTTGAAGTTCGTGACGTACATCCTACGCATTATGGTCGTATTTGTCCGATTGAAACACCAGAAGGCCCCAATATTGGTCTCATTAACTCCTTAGCAACATTTGCGCGAGTTAACAAATATGGCTTTATTGAAAGCCCATATCGAAAAATTGTTGATGGAAAAGTCACAAAAGAAGTTATTTATCTTTCAGCGATGGAAGAAGCAAAGCATTATGTTGCTCAAGCTAATTCTTCATTAGATAGTGAAGGTCGTTTTACAGAAGAGTTTGTTGTTTGCCGTCATGCTGGTGAAGTTTTAATGGCGCCGCGTGATCATGTTGATTTGATGGATGTTTCACCAAAACAATTGGTTTCAGTTGCAGCAGCGCTTATTCCTTTTTTGGAAAATGATGATGCGAATCGTGCGCTTATGGGATCGAACATGCAGCGTCAGGCAGTTCCTCTTGTCCGCGCCGAAGCGCCATTTGTTGGGACAGGAATGGAGGCCATTGTTGCACGCGATTCAGGAGCTGCTGTGAGTGCAAAACGTAGTGGTGTTGTTGATCAAGTCGATGCTACCCGTATTGTTATCCGTGCAACAGAAGATTTAGATCCTTCAAAATCAGGGGTTGATATTTACCGCCTACAGAAATTTCAGCGTTCTAATCAGTCCACTTGTATTAATCAGCGTCCTCTTGTACATGTCGGTGATAGGATAGAGAAAGGTGATATCATTGCAGATGGTCCATCCACGGATCTTGGTGATTTAGCTCTTGGTCGGAATGTTCTCGTAGCCTTTATGCCTTGGAATGGATACAATTATGAAGATTCTATTTTGTTATCCGAGCGCATTGTTGCTGATGATGTTTTTACTTCAATTCATATTGAGGAATTTGAAGTTGCAGCACGCGATACAAAACTTGGGCCTGAGGAAATTACGCGCGACATTCCTAATGTTGCGGAAGAAGCGTTAAGAAATCTTGATGAAGCTGGCATAATTTATATTGGTGCTGAAGTTCAACCAGGTGATATTTTAGTTGGAAAGATTACCCCAAAAGGTGAAAGTCCCATGACGCCAGAAGAAAAGCTTCTGCGTGCAATTTTTGGGGAAAAGGCATCCGATGTTCGTGATACTTCTATGCGTATGCCTCCTGGAACTTTTGGTACTGTTGTTGAAGTTCGCGTTTTTAATCGCCATGGCGTGGAAAAAGATGAACGTGCGATGGCAATTGAGCGTGAAGAAATTGAGCGTTTAGCAAAAGACCGTGATGATGAACAGTCTATTCTTGATCGCAATGTTTATGCGCGCCTTACCGATATGTTGACAGGTAAAGTTGCTGTAGAAGGTCCGAAAGGCTTTTCGGGCAGTAAAAAGCTTGATAGTACAGTAATGGGGCATTATCCACGATCCCAGTGGTGGCAATTTGCTGTTGAGGATGAGAAGCTTCAAAATGAAATTGAAACTTTGCGCAAGCAATATGATGAATCAAAAGAAGCATTACAACGTCGCTTTATGGATAAAGTTGAAAAGGTCCAAAGAGGTGATGAAATGCCTCCTGGTGTCATGAAAATGGTGAAGGTTTTTGTGGCTGTGAAGCGGAAAATCCAACCAGGTGATAAGATGGCGGGACGTCACGGGAATAAGGGTGTTGTTTCACGTATTCTTCCCGTAGAAGATATGCCATTTCTTGAAGATGGGACCCATGCTGATATCGTTTTGAATCCACTTGGTGTGCCTAGTCGTATGAATGTTGGACAAATTCTTGAGACGCATCTTGGTTGGGCATGTGCGGGGATGGGCAAGAAGATTGGTGATTTGTTAGAATTGTATCAAGAGACTGGGGATATATTGCCGTTGCGTCAGCGTATTGAAAATCTTATGCCTGATGATAATCAAAATGAACCAGTCCGTCAGTATGATAATGAAAGCCTTTACAAATTGGCATTACAGATGAAGAAAGGGGTTTCAATTGCAACGCCTGTTTTTGATGGAGCACATGAGTCTGATATTAACATGATGCTGGAGGACGCAGGCTTAGATAGTTCAGGGCAAGTTACGCTTTATGATGGTCGTACTGGAGAACCTTTTGATCGTCGAGTAACGGTAGGATATATTTACATGTTGAAATTGCATCACCTTGTTGATGATAAGATTCATGCACGTTCTATTGGTCCCTATTCACTTGTTACGCAGCAGCCATTAGGAGGTAAGGCACAGTTTGGTGGTCAGCGTTTTGGTGAAATGGAGGTTTGGGCACTTGAAGCTTATGGTGCTGCATACACTTTGCAGGAGATGCTAACAGTAAAATCTGATGACGTGGCCGGTCGAACGAAAGTCTATGAGGCAATTGTGCGTGGTGATGATACATTTGAGGCGGGTATACCCGAAAGCTTTAATGTGTTGGTAAAAGAAATGCGCTCACTTGCTCTTAATGTGGAGCTTGATGATGCGCGTGAATTTATTGCACAGCGGGCATTGTCTGATACAGCAGAATAATAATTCAAAGAGCGCAGTAGAAAAAGGCTGCGCTCTGATTACTTTAAGAGGCTCAATAACCTTATTAAGGTTATACAGGTCATTTTTAAAAGTAAATGTATTTTAAAGAAGATCTGTTATAAAATAAATGAGATATTACAACAGGTTCTAAGAATCTTTGAAGGAGAACAGCATGAACCACGAGGTCATGAATCTTTTCAATCCTCAAGCGCCAGCGCAGACATTTGACTCTATTCGTATTTCTATTGCGAGTCCTGAGAAAATTTTGTCCTGGTCTTATGGTGAGATTAAGAAGCCTGAGACTATTAATTATAGGACTTTTAAACCAGAGCGTGATGGTCTTTTTTGTGCACGTATATTTGGCCCTATTAAAGACTATGAATGTCTATGTGGCAAATATAAACGCATGAAGTATAAGGGCATTATTTGTGAAAAATGCGGTGTAGAGGTTACTCTTTCGCGCGTGCGTCGTGAGCGTATGGGGCATATTGAACTTGCGGCACCTGTTGCGCATATATGGTTTCTTAAATCATTACCAGGTCGTATTTCTACACTTTTAGATTTAACTTTAAAAGATATTGAGCGGGTTCTTTATTTTGAGAATTATATTGTAACCGAACCAGGGTTGACATCTCTTAAGCTCCATCAGCTTCTTTCTGAAGAAGAATATATGCTTGCTATTGATGAGTTTGGAGAAGATCAGTTTACAGCTATGATTGGCGCTGAAGCTATTTACGAGCTTTTAGCTGGTATGGAGTTAAATAAAATCGCCAATGATTTGCGTCTCGAATTAGCTGAAACAACTTCAGAGTTAAAGCAGAAAAAACTGATTAAACGGCTTAAAATCGTTGAAAATTTTCTTGAATCTGGAAATAAGCCAGAGTGGATGATTATGAAAACAATTCCGGTTATTCCACCGGATTTGCGTCCATTGGTTCCGCTTGATGGTGGGCGTTTTGCGACATCAGATCTGAATGATCTTTATCGGCGTGTTATTAATCGTAATAACCGCTTGAAACGGCTGATTGAATTGCGTGCTCCTGGAATTATCGTGCGCAATGAAAAGCGTATGGTACAAGAAGCTGTTGATGCATTGTTTGATAATGGACGGCGTGGGCGTGTGATTACTGGAGCCAATAAACGTCCTCTCAAGTCTCTATCAGATATGTTGAAGGGCAAGCAAGGACGTTTTCGTCAGAACTTACTTGGGAAGCGTGTTGATTACTCAGGGCGTTCTGTTATCGTGACGGGACCTGAATTAAAATTGCATCAATGCGGTCTTCCGAAAAAAATGGCTCTTGAATTGTTTAAGCCTTTTATTTATGCGCGGCTTGATGCAAAAGGCTATTCATCAACGGTAAAGCAGGCAAAGAAGCTTGTTGAAAAAGAACATCCGGAAGTTTGGGATATCTTGGATGAGGTTATTCGTGAACACCCTGTTTTACTCAACCGTGCGCCAACATTGCACCGTTTGGGGATTCAGGCTTTTGAACCTATTTTAATTGAAGGCAAAGCTATTCAACTTCATCCACTGGTGTGTACTGCTTTTAATGCGGATTTTGATGGAGATCAGATGGCGGTTCACGTTCCGCTTTCTCTTGAAGCACAGCTTGAAGCCCGTGTTTTGATGATGTCTACCAATAATATTCTTCATCCGGCCAATGGTGCCCCAATTATTGTTCCCTCACAGGATATGGTTCTTGGTCTTTATTATCTTTCAATTGTTTCTGAAAAAGAACCAGGTGAAGGAATGGCTTTTTCTGACATAGGTGAGCTTCATTATGCCTTGGAAAATAAGGTTGTAACGCTTCATACGAAGATTAAAGGCCGTGTTAAGAATATGGGGAAGGATGGAAAAGAAGTTTCTAAACTTTATGATACAACACCTGGTCGTTTGATTATCGGTGAGCTTTTGCCAAGGAATTCGGATATCTCATTTGATATTGTCAATCAAGAAATGACGAAAAAGAACATTTCTAAAATGATTGATCATGTTTATCGGCACTGTGGACAAAAAGAGACGGTTATTTTTTGTGACCGTATTATGCAGCTTGGCTTTTCTTATGCTTGTCGTGCAGGAATTTCATTCGGTAAGGATGATATGGTTATTCCTGATAGTAAGTCGCGTTTAGTTGCAGAGACAGAAGCTTTGGCTAAGGAGTACGAACAGCAATATAATGATGGTTTGATTACACAAGGTGAAAAATACAATAAGGTTGTAGATGCTTGGGGTAAATGTACAGATCGCGTTGCAGATGAAATGATGAAACGTATTCAAGCCGTCGATTTTGATCCTAAAACAGGTCGTCAACGGCCGATGAATTCGATCTATATGATGTCGCATTCTGGAGCACGTGGTTCTGCTAACCAGATGAGACAATTGGCTGGTATGCGTGGATTAATGGCAAAACCATCGGGTGAAATTATTGAAACCCCCATTATTTCAAATTTTAAAGAAGGTCTAACTGTTAATGAATACTTCAATTCCACGCATGGTGCACGTAAAGGACTTGCTGATACTGCGTTAAAGACGGCGAACTCTGGTTATTTAACACGGCGTCTTGTTGATGTTGCACAGGATGCTATTATTTCGGCAGTTGATTGTGGTACCGCAAAAGGGCTTACCATGCAGCCAATTGTTGATGCAGGACAAATTGTTGCCTCACTTGGGCAAAGGATTCTTGGTCGTACAGCGCTTGTTGATATTCTACATCCTGTCTCTGGAGAGGTTATCCTTGAAGGTGGAGCGATGATTGAGGAAGCTGATGTCGCGAAGATTGAAGAAGCTGGAATTCAATCTGTTCAAATTCGTTCTGCTTTAACATGTGAAACACGTCTTGGTGTTTGTGCAAAATGCTATGGTCGTGATTTGGCGCGTGGAACACCTGTTAATCAGGGAGAAGCCGTTGGTGTTATTGCTGCTCAATCCATTGGTGAGCCGGGAACACAGCTTACTATGCGTACTTTCCACTTAGGAGGGACTGCGCAGGTTGTTGATTCATCGTATTTAGAGGCATCTTATGAAGGTAAGGTGGAGATTCGTAATCGTAATGTGGTTCGTAACTCTGAAGGCCATTTGGTTGTTATGGGGCGTAATATGGCTATCCTTATCAAGGATGAGTTAGGAAAAGAGCGCGTTGTACACCGTGTTAGCTATGGTGCCCATATTTTTGTTGATGATGGTGATGTGGTTAAACGTGGCCAACGTATAGCAGAATGGGATCCTTACACACGTCCAATTTTAACGGAAGTTGAAGGCTATGTGGGTTTTGAAGATATGATTGATGGTTTATCTGTCACTGAAACAGCTGATGAATCTACGGGTATTACGAAGCGTTTGGTGATTGATTGGCGCGCTAATCCACGTGGTGCGGATCTTAAACCAGCCATTATTATCCACGCAGATAAAGAAGGTGAATCCATTGCTAAATTGTATAAGGGAGGTGAAGCCCGTTATATGATGTCAGTGGAAACTATTCTTTCTGTTGAGCTTGGTGCTCATGTTAAGGCTGGTGATGTTATTGCTCGTTTGCCGATGGAAAGTGCCAAGACGAAAGATATTACGGGTGGTTTACCACGTGTGGCTGAGCTTTTTGAAGCGCGTCGTCCAAAGGATCATGCGATTATTGCTGAAGTAAGTGGCACGATTCGATTCGGCCGTGGTTATAAGAATAAACGTCGTATCATTATTGAACCAAATGATGAAACTCTTGAGGCAGTAGAATATTTGATTCCAAAAGGTAAGTTGTTTCACTTCCAAGAAGGTGATCAAATTGAAAAGGGAGATTATATCCTTGATGGTAATCCAGCACCTCATGATATATTGGCGATTAAGGGGGTTGAAGCTTTGGCATCTTATCTTGTTAATGAGATTCAGGAGGTTTATCGTTTGCAGGGAGTTCTTATTAATGACAAGCACATTGAAGTGATTGTTCGTCAAATGTTGCAAAAAGTTGAAATTACTGAATCTGGAGATTCTGGTTATATTTCAGGTGATAATGTTGATCGTATTGAACTTGATGAAATCAATGATAATTTGATTGCAGAAGGGAAGAAACCTGCATCTGGTAATCCCATTCTTCTTGGAATTACAAAAGCTTCTCTTCAAACGCCTTCTTTCATTTCGGCGGCATCGTTTCAGGAAACAACACGTGTTCTTACTGAAGCAGCAGTTTCTGGTAAAATTGATACTTTGCAAGGACTTAAAGAGAACGTTATTGTCGGTCGTCTTATTCCAGCAGGTACGGGTGGTACGATTTCTCAAATCCGTCGTATTGCTGCCGTTCGTGATGATTTGATTGTAGATGAGCAGCGTAAGTCTAGTAATAACGAAGTGGCTAAGGCTATGTTGACAAATATGACAACCGGCGCCGTTGCTGAATAATTTAAATATAACATCACATAATAAAAAAACGTCTGAACTTTATATTCAGACGTTTTTTTATCTCGAAATGCAGAAGTTGCATCTTTTCCTAAAAAATATCAAAAATTATAAGGCGATAGTTATTTTTAACATCTTTACTAGCTTATTGTTTTGTAATTATTTGAAACTCAAAAGCCATGTTCAAGGAAAATAGTTGATTATCTACAAATAAAATAATGATTGATTTTGAATTTTAGGAAAATTGTTGATTGATATCTTCTATAAAGATTTTAAAGGACTTATAATGAAAGATCGATAGTCTTTTCTGTAATCTAAAAAATAATTGATCCTCTACTATACAATACTTGTATGACAAGAATGTATCTTCTTCTAAATTAGAATGTAGGAGAGTAGAGATTACGTTACTCACTAAGTATTATAAAAAATAGACATATTTCTTATCACAATGTGATCTATGAAGACAGAATGAAAAAATGTACGAATATTATTCAATTGGAAAATTAACACGTGAGTTTTCAATAACAGCTCGGACTTTGCGTTATTATGAAGAAGAGGGGCTTCTTATTCCTTTTCGGCGTGGAAATACACGGCTTTATACACAAACGGATCGTCATAAGTTAAAACAAATACTGCGTGCTAAAAGAGTTAAATTTTCGTTGTCTGAAATATCTGATATGTTGACAATGGTTGAAAAACCACCTGATGATGAGAAAAAGCTTAAGAAGTTAATTGCAGGAATTCATAAAAAACGAGCTGATTTAAAGCAGATGCAGCATGATATTGATGATCTTCTACAGGATTTGGAACAAATTGAGGAGAGTTTTTTTGAGAGCTTAGCGGAGTTGGGGGTTAATCATTGATTATAAAATTTATTTCATCTGCTTTTAGACAATTTTCTTTCTATTAAAAGAGATAGGTTATACTATCTCTAAGGGGAATCTTTAACACTACGTGAAATGTGTGAGTTATTTAAAGAAATAGAGTGTTCGAAAAAAGCTGCGAAGGTATTTTCGCAGTATATTGTCCTTGATAAGCAAAAAAATTATTTTTCATAAAGAAAGTAAAAACAATGGCAGTTTCTCCTATGAGTGTTTTTCAATCTATTTTGTCACGAAAGTCAATTCGCGCTTTTACTGATCAGCCAGTTAGTTTGGAAACAATCAAAGAAATCTTAAAACTTGCAGCACGTGCACCATCTGGAACAAATATTCAGCCATGGCAAGTGATTGTGCTTACAGGAAGTGTATTACAGAAAGTAGGGCAAGAGCTTTCACAACTTGTGCTTTCAGGTGTAAAAGGAGAGCGTGAATATAGTTATTATCCACATCAGTGGCGTGAGCCTTATATTTCAAGACGTCGAAAAGTTGGTTTGGATCTTTATCAGAGTCTTGGAATTCAAAAAGGTGATGAAGAAAAAATACTTCATCAAAAGGCGCGAAATTTTTTATTTTTTGATGCACCTGTAGGACTCTTATTTACAATGGATCACGACATGGAAATGGGGAGTTGGCTTGATTTGGGTATGTTTATGCAGACCATTATGTTAGCTGCACGTGGATTTGGATTAGATACCTGCCCTCAAGCTGCTTTTGCTGATTATCATAAACAGATTCGTACGCTTTTATCTATTCCTTCTGATCGCCATATTATCTGTGGTATGGCACTTGGTTATCGCGATATGAGCGCTCCAGAAAACAATTTTGAGACAGAACGAGAATCGTTAGAAAACTTTGTACGTTTCATTGAAACATACCCATAAAATATTTTATATAATTAAGCATACGTTTTGAAGAACTTGGTGCATTATGAAAAATATTTCCGATAAGAATTTCGCATCCTTATTGAATTTTAATATTGCGTATTAACACTTATTTTACTAAGTTTGAAACATTAAGAGCGGTGACTCTAGGGGCATTGTCCGTTTTTTGAAGGTTGGCTTAATGGAAAACACTATAGAGAGAAAGTGCTGGGTGGTAGCAAGACGAGCGACATTCGTGTTTATTGCTGTCATTTTTTTAGTTTATCTCGCAATTTGATTTTAAACGGGACAAACGTTATGAAAAAGCATATATGCTCAAGCTGTACTATAGTTTTGAGGTGATACGTGTTTCTATCTGTTTTTGAACTTTTTAAAATTGGGATTGGTCCTTCCAGCTCACATACGATGGGGCCGATGACAGCTGCTAATATGTTTTTGCAAAAGATAGGAGATTTTTCTCAGTCGTCTGATATTCAAGTTTCTCGTATACGTGTTTATCTTTATGGTTCTTTAGCTTTCACGGGTATTGGTCATGCAACAGATAGGGCTATCATATTAGGACTTTTAGGAGAAAAAGCTTCTACTGTTGATCCTGATAGCATGGGGGGGTTGTTAGCAAAAGTTATACATGAAAAAAAAGTGCAACCAGAAGGCCATCCCGCTTATCAGTTTGATGTGCAGCGTGATCTTATTTTTGAACGAAAGCAAATCCTCCCTGGACATACAAATGGACTGGCCTTTGAAGGACTTAATACTGATGGGAATGTTCTGTTGCGGCAGATTTATTATTCTATCGGTGGTGGCTTTGTTGTGACTGAGGATGAATTAAGCCATATGAATGATAATATACAACCAGAAGCATTTGAGGTGCCATATCCATTTGATTCTGCTTGTACAATGTTATCAATGGCAGAAAAATCAGGACTTTCAATTGCTGAAATGAAGCGCTTAAATGAAGAAACAAAGATAGAGCGTTCTTCTCTTGATACAGGGCTTGATGAAATTTTTTCAGCGATGACAAATTGCATTGATAGAGGTCTTTCACAAGAAGGTGAGTTGCCTGGTGGATTGCGTGTTCTAAGGCGTGCTAAAAAGCTGCATGAAGCGCTTCTGGAAAATCAAAAGAAAAATCGCAATTATCCACTTTGGGCAAATGATTGGCTTTCGGTATATGCCATAGCAGTCAATGAGGAAAATGCAGCAGGTGGTCGTGTTGTTACAGCTCCAACAAATGGGGCAGCTGGTGTTGTCCCAGCAGTTTTGCGTTATTATCTTCAATTTAATGATGATTCAGATCGAGAGGGAATACATAATTTTCTATTAACGGCAGCAGCTATAGGCGGTGTTATCAAACATAATGCCTCTATTTCTGGTGCAGAAGTTGGGTGTCAAGGTGAAGTTGGAACGGCATCTTCAATGGCCGCAGCAGGGTTGACCGCAGCGTTAGGTGGAACGCCAGCTCAAATTGAAAATGCGGCAGAAATTGCGCTTGAACATCATTTGGGAATGACATGTGATCCTGTTGCAGGTCTTGTACAAGTTCCTTGTATTGAGCGTAATGCAATGGGAGCTGTTAAGGCGGTAACGGCTTCTTCTCTTGCGTTATATGGTAATGGAGATCATTTTGTTTCTCTTGATGCTTGTATAGAAACAATGCGCCAGACTGGTCATGATATGAGTGAACGCTATAAAGAGACAAGTAAAGGTGGTCTTGCAGTTAATACAATATCTTGTTAGGAGCTGGAGCATCTTTCAATCCATAACTGGACTTTTTGGAGGGGGATCGTATTTCCTGATAAAGCTTGTGCTTTTTGTTACTTATAAATCAAAATTCCACTTTAATGCAGCAGCAGCTTGAAATAAATTCGAGATGATTCAGTGTTTTCTTAACGAATAATAGCTTCGGCATGAAGGCTTGGAGGGAGAGTATTGTTAGTATCTATCTGATTTGTATCTAAAATGGGAAAAAGCCTAATTTAGAAAAAGTAAAAAAGCGTAAAGTAAAATTAGTGATCAATCTGCCATTATTTTTTAGCTGGGTTTTATGGCTTTTTAAAGTTTCCATAGCCATATCTTTTAAGTAATGGAAGATTATGCCTGAGTATCCAAGGAAAATTTGTTTTAAATCTGAATAATTATGATGAGGAGAGAGAATTTTAAAGATTTTAATTTTTTGGAAGTAAAGATTTTTGGGCACCTAGTATGGTAAAAAATACCTTAAAAAGAAATGCTAATTTACAATAATTAAGAGATATATTGGGAATATCTTTTTTATTTATAAATTCTGTACCGTCAAAAAAACTAAAATAAATAATAACGTATACATTAAAAATATTTATCAAAATTCTCATGAGAATAGAATGCATGCGATAGAACATTATCGTGTTACTCATTCATGAGTTTGTTTTAAAAAAATATCTCTCAACGCTCCCAAACTCATTTCACGGTGGTGTCCGTGAATGGTATATAAAAAGCAAGTAAAATAAAATAGTTATGTCTAATATGGGGGAATAGGTGAATCTTGATTCTATTGAGTTTTTTTGCCTCTATCCCTCATCTTTTTGAAGCTTTTTTATCGCCTCTATAGCTAACCTTTTACGGTCTGCGCTCTTTGTGTAAAGAGATGCCATAGCATCATTTGTCCAGCCAAAAATTGCTTTGAGTTGTGATACTGTTGCACCAGAGTTAGCTGCGCGTGTTGCTGCTAATTTTCTTAATCCATGCGCCGATTTTTTAATTCCAGCCGCATTACAAGCGTCTCTAAATCCATTCCCAAAGCTTTCTTTGGTGAATTTTTGATTCACTTTACTACAGATAAATGTTTCTTCTCCAATAGGACCAGTTTCAAGCGTTTTAGCTAATTCCGGTAAAATGGGAAGAAAAACATCTGTTTGGAATTTACTTTTCTCTGTTTTGAGATGAATAATATTATCTTTGACATCTTTCCAGCCAATGCGTACCGCATCACCACGACGCAAGCCCGTATACAAAAGGACATCAATCCAAACGCGTTCATGGGTACCATGGGACCATCTTTGATAATATTTCTCAACATCTTCTTCTGTCCAAACAGGAAATCCCTCTTTGTTTTTGAGGGGGGGGCTTTTTATTCCTAAAGCTGGATTATTTTCCAAAAGACCTTGATCAATCGCCCAATTAAAAAGTCCATTAAGGGCTTTCAGAAAGTTTCTAGCCATTGCTGGTGTTTCTTTGCGCCGTTCAACACCGGCTATGATATGTTTCTTTTCAATTGCTTGGTATGGAATATTTCCTATGGAGTCGCATATCTTCATAAGAATGTATTCTTTTTGTTTCTTTGTAGTATTAGAGTAGCTATGCCAATTAGAGCTGTTAAAGTATTGTTTAAGCAGCCATGCAAATGAACCTTCAACAAGTTTACCGGTTTTTGATTTAGGAAGTATAAGTCCTTGTAACTCGGCAAGTGCGCTTTTGTAGTTGTCAACAAACTCTTGCGTTCCATAGGTACCGCGTATTCTAATGCGTTTGCCATGACCAATACGTACATACCATACAATTTTGCCATGTTGAGTAATTTGTTTAACGAGATGAGGAGGACGTGGTTTAGGCATGGTATTTTACATCTTAGAGAGTGCGGTTTCGTAATATTCATTCTTTGACAAATCTAAAAGTTTGTCTGGGTGGTTAACTGAATTTGGTATTGGAATATCGGATTTAAGATAGATAAGCAGTTCACCGGTAGGTTTGATTTCTACGAGTTCACAACCTTGTTTTTTAGCTTCTCTTAAAGCGCGTGCAATGGCTGGTTGCGTTATAGCAGCTGGACGAGGCGCCATATCTTTTCTCCTTACATTGAGATGCAATTCACGTGTGGCGTGAATCACGCATTACTTGAAAGTGTTAGGAAGGGTGGGGGTGCTAGGAGGCATTTGTGAAGAGAAACACCTCCATATGTAAAAAATCTGTAAGTTTATTTTTTAGATGTGCTTAATTTCATATTTCCAATCAGGCAATTGAGTAAGAGCTAATGCGAGTTGTCCTCTATGGCACATGCATACATTGGCTTCAAAACAGGTGATTGCAACGCGCTTTTTGTTTAAAAACATTTGATATAATTTGTTTATTGCACAAGAATTATTCTTGAGAGTTGTATTTTGATAATCTTCAAAAAGGCGGTCATAATCTTTTTGTGTTTTCAGATTTCTTCGTTTTTCAGAAGCAATTCCAAGTTCAGGCATATGCATATATTCAATATCAATATTGCTTACAGCTTTCTCTAATTGTCTTTTCGAAAATCCGTGTTTTCTACTTATTGGATTTTTACGAACATCACATAAAGTTTTGATATTGTTTTCTATGAGACTCTTAAGATAATTCTCAAGGGACCTACCTTCATAGCCAATGGTAAAAAAACAAAATTCCTCATCTTTAGCAGGCTGTATGATAATATGTTTGATGTTACACACGTTTAATTTCCTTATGTGAAAGGGTGGGGGGGCTCGTAGATATGCGGGGAACAAAACACCCCCATAAGGTTAAGCAGCTTTTGTTGAGAGTTGTTTTATCTCTCGTTCTATCTCTGCTAAAAAGGTTTCAACAGCTTGATTGATCTGTTCAATTTGTTGATCATCACGGAGAATACGCTTGACTTTCATGCGTAAGTGAAAGAATTCCCCCGTAAAACGTGGGTCATAGCTTACGAAATCACACCATTTTCGTTCTGTACAAGCCATTTGGAATTGCATTTGTGCGTGATATTCTGGTTTGATTTCGTCACCTATACAAAAGCGCATATGTGTTACTGATCTCGGGCATTTAACTTCGATTAAACCGTCTTCTCCAATGAGACCATCGGGGCTAGCCCCCGCCATTTCTATTGTGGGGTGTTGGATAAAGCCGCATTTTGTTATATCGGCATCATAAATGAAGCCATATTCTCTCAAGGCATTATCTTCATGTTCGATACCCCATCTCATATCTTCAGTTTCATAATAGGGGCTTGTTTCGCCTGTTAAGCGCTCTGTTATGAGTTTGATTTTGTAGTCTTCATATTTGCTCGTAGGCAATCCTTTTGTAGTTTTACTGAGTACGCTGTAAATGTTTGATGCGGTGACTTTACCCAAGCGCGCTTGAAACCATTCTGCTGTTCTTTGTTCCATATCACACCGCCGTTCTTTGTTCTTGTGGTACATATTCGATATCTTGGACGTGAATATATTCGGCATCTTGTATAGGCGCCTCTATTTGCTTTTGTTGTAGGAAAGATTGTTCTTTTTCATGCTGTCTCTTTTGCAAAACATCCAAAATCCTTTGTGCTCTTTCATCAGGAAGATCTTCAAGCTTTTGGACTCGTCCATACTCAAGCACTTTTTCTTCTTCTGTTTGAGTGATGTTTATTAATTGTTTGATTTGCGTAAGCACGTCATAAGAAACTAACTTCGTTTGTACGTTATGGTTTGCTTCATTGATACGTTTTGCTTCATCTTCTTCATAAATACCGGAAAGCCCGAAAGCATAGCGAGCACATTGTATAGTGGCTTTATGACGCAACATACGTGCTGGATATTTTTGCCATGCTTCACTTTTTTCTTGTTCGCATTCTTTGCGATATTCGATGACTTCGATAGGGTCTTTAATTCCTTTGAGACGAATAGCACATTTGATAGCAATGAGCTTCCCATCCTTATCGAGTTGATCTTGAAAGGTCATGCCATCAAAGTCAGGATTTGATTTGATGATCTTTATCCAACCGTCGATAGAAACAACGGGTATGATGCCGCCGCCTTTTTTAGGGAGTGCATAGATTTCTTTTGTTAAAGGGTTAAGTCCATAAGTATTGGCAACAAAAAGAAAAACGGCAAATTCTGCATCAGTGATGACACTAGCATTTTTATATCCAATACAAGTTTTTATGATTGTTTCTCGAAATTCTTCAGCAGAAAATCCATATTTTCTTGCCATTTCTGTTAAAAAAGTGGAATTTGTCATCTTGATTTCCTACATTGCGCGCAATTCCCCCGTGGCGTGAATCACGCTTGTGTTTAAAAATGTTGTTTGGTTGTTAGAAACGGCTTATGTAGCTTATATCGCTTGCTGAATAGTCACTTTCGTAGATGATTGAATTGCGTCCACGAATTTCAAGATTACCAGAAATATTTACATTATCTAAAATATATACTCCATCTAGAATTTTCATATTTCCGGAAATGTGTGCTTTATCACTTATATAAGCATCTCCATAGACACGGGCATTGCCATAAACATGGCCCAAAACTCGAGCCTCACCATAAATTTGTGCATTGCCGTAAATTTGCGCATCATATTCAACATATGCTTCACCGCAAACTTTTGCATTTTCATAAACACGCGCCCTGCCTGTAATTTCTGCGCGTTCAAATACTTGTGCATTGCCGAAAATCTTAGCGTCACCACAAACCATAGCTTTATGCCAAACCCAACAATCGCCTTCATGCGATAGGTTGTCTTCTTTTTGTATATAGCCACCTAAGTAACCTTTTTTAATATTTCTAAAATCTCTTAATGCACGTATGCGATAAAGTTTTTTACTTTTATCGGTTCTTGCATCATAAAATTCTTTTATTTCATCAGTCAGTTCGTATTTCTTTTCCATGATTACTATTTCTCACGTTCTTCGATTATGGTGGAGCCACTAATTTTACAATTTCCAGCAATGTTTACACGACAGCAAATATATGCTTGATTGTAAATTTTAGCATTTCCGTAAACGTGTACACTTTCCCTTATAACAGAATTCCCATAAATCCGCGCATAGTCAAAAACCTTGGCATTATCTCCAACAGAAGCACCACCAACTTCGGCATAATCAGAAACTTGTGCATTGCCATAAACGCGTGCATTCCCATAAACCCGCGCATCATCATAAACTTTGGCATTACCGTAAACTTGTGCATTGCCAAAAATCCAACAGTCTCTCTTATGGCTTAAGTTGCTCTCTTTTTCTATAAAACCGCCTAGGTCACCTTTTTTGACATATCCAAAGTCTCTTAATGCTCTAATTCGGTGAAGAGTTCTTCCATCAAACACAGTTTTTTCATCAGTAAATTCGTATTTTTTCATCTGGTCTTTTCTCCAGTTGAGATTCTTTTATCGCCATCAATCCAGTCGTCCCAACATACACATGCTTCACCGTAAATTTTTGCATGACCGTAAACATGCGCATCACCGGAAACTTCTGCATTGCCGTAAACACGCGCCCTATCATAAATGTATGCCTTTTCGTAAACTTGTGCATTGCCATAAACTTCTGCATTATCAAAAACGTGCGGTTCACCGCAAATATATGCATAACCGTAAACTTGTGCATTTTCGTAAACCAAGGCATCACCAAAAACCTTGGCATAACCATAGACTTTTGCATAATCCCCAATCCAGCAATTACCACGATGCGATAGGTTGTCTTCTTTCTCGATATAGCCTCCTAAATCACCTTTCTCGACGTTTCCAAAGTCTCGTAATGCGCGAATGCGGTGGAGAGTTTTGCCCCCAACTTCGATTGTTTCATCAGTAAATTCGTATTTTTTTTCCATGGTTTATTTCCCTTAATGCATGTTTTGTTTTTTAATCTCTTGAGACAACATACCAATTCCTTTTGCTGTGATTTTTGCGCAAGGAATGACTTTTTCTATTCCACTTGCGGTTTGAAGTGTAATGGTGGGACAATCCATTAGTCCTTTTTGGATTTTATCCTGATAAGGCAATAAGCGATCCCCGAAAGTGCGTCGATACACCCATCCTTTTTTCTGTAGGAAGAGAATGAATTGTTTTGGTTGCATTTCGAGCACTTTAGCGGCTTCAGTAAGACCGAAGAGCCCATCAGAGCGTTGTAAGCTTTCAAGAGCCATTGCTTTTGGTTTTAAATCTTCAATGATGATGTCTTTACGCTCATTTTCATTTTTTAGATGAGTTAATACACCTAACATTACTTGTGGACTTGAGTAATCGATTTGTGGTGTAAGAACTTGCTTTGCACGCCGCTCGCATTCAATAAAATATTGACGGGCTTGTTTACCTTTCTTATTGTTTTCAAGCATAGAAAGCTCTTTGGCTACGCTTAGAGTTAGATGATAGTCTTTACGATTGTGACCACCCCTTCCTTTGCTTCCCAAAATAGGGAAGCAAACAAAGTCTTGATTTTCTACCAAATTATATTTGTTGATACGTTCAGTAATCCAGTCCGCAAATTTTTTACCTACTTCTAAAAAACTATGCAAATCACGTGCGTTGACTGTTTGAACGCTTTCTTCGTTAATGGTGTTATTTGTAATAGTGATAGGATTATCCATTTTTATAATCTCTTTGAATTACCAATATTGATAAGAGAAGGTGGCGTCTTTTAAAAACGCCTTTAGCTTTTAAAGCACATCACAAGGACGCAAACGGTGTTGTTTTTCGTAAGAACCATACATTGCATCATCATATTCGCGCTGTTTTATATCATCTAAAAAAAACCGTATGCTGTGCTGTGTAGAATAAAATCGTGAGGAATGTTTCCGTTGAAACACTGCTCTTCACATTCTTTAAGATAGAATTCGGCAATATCTTCAGAGATATCTTCGCAACGATTAGTCGTTGGTTCAATACGCAAAATTTGGACAGCATTATCGGCTTGGTCGATAAATTTGATCATGTCACTTTCTTCTAAGAAAGGACCAGATTTAGCGAGATTTTGCTCTTCATTTTCGCACATCACTAAGAGAATTTCATCAGAATTTATAAACACTGGTTTATTCACAAATGCCTCCATACTGCCTATTGGCAAAAGTTATTTTCTAAGATATGGAGTGAATATATGTAAAAAGTGCAATTGTCAACATAAAAATGTAAAAAGTGCATATTTATGTTAGGTATGTTTTTTTAAAAAATGCACTATCCACAATTTATGGAGATACAATATGCAAGTAACGGAACAAGATTATAATCTTCTAAAAGGGTTTTCTCAGAAGGAAAAGGAAACTATTTCTTATTTTTTGATTGCCTTAAAAACTCAATATACAAAATCACATCTCTCTTGTTTTCTTCAGAAAGATCACGATAAAAATTCATAAATTCTTGATCAACATCATTGAAGAAATTTGGGGGGGGTTCATTAAAAAACTCTGCTATTTTAACTAATTCTCCAATACTTATGCTTCTTGATTTTCCATTTTTGTAAGGATTAATCATTCTACTTATAGTGGATTGATGGATTCCCAAGTGAGCGGCTAATTCTATTTGAGCACCGTGTCCGCGCTCGTTTAATTTCTTTTCTAGCCATTGTCGGATACTTTTTTCAATATTGCTACTCATAATCTAAATATTATCCCTAAAAATACGTAAAATGCAAAAATGAGAAAAGTGCATTTTTTATTGACATATGTAAAAAGTGCAATTATTTATTGCGCTGTTATGGAGATTACATATGGCTTCGAGATTAATTATAAAATATTTAGGTGGTTTCAAAACTGTAGCAACCATAGTGCAAAGAGATGTGTCATCTGTTTATAGATGGCGTGACATGCCAGCAAAACACCAGCAAAAAATTTTAGATTACGCACGTGATCATGGGATAGATTTGCGTCCAGAAGATTTTTTTTATCCCGAGCGCTTGCAGAGATTAATGCAAGAGCAACACCCCCCAATGACTACATTTGCAAAAAGTTCCGGCGTTGATAGCGCGCGTGAGACTTTGCAGCCTTAAGGAAATGATGATGACTGTAGAAAAGAAATATAAACTAACAAATGAAACAAGTAAAATTAATGGCAGAACCCTTCATCTCATAGAAGCATTGAGAAGCTTTGGAGATGTTAAGGCTGGCGAATTAGGTGGTTGGATAGAAAAAGAAGGCAACCTATCCCATGATGGTAATTGTTGGGTTGGGAACAATGCCAAGGTTTATGACAATGCCAAGGTTTATGACAATGCCAAGGTTTTTGGTGATGCCAATGTTCTTGGTTTTTCTCATGTTTCTGGCGATGCCCGTGTTTATGGCAATGCTAGGGTCTATGAATATGCCAAGGTTCATGGATATGCCGAAGTTTATGATAGTGCTAAGGTTTTTGGCGGTGCTGAGGTTTATGGGAATGCCAAGGTTTATGACAATGCTTGGGTTTATGGTGGTGCTGAGGTTTCTGGCGATGCCCGGGTTTTTGGCGGTGCTTGTGTTTTGGAAGATGCTCGTGTTTTTGACATGGCAAGAGTTTCTAATGCAGTGAAGGTATATGGTGACGCCGCGATTTATGGCAATGCAGATGTTTGTGGCACTGAAGAATTTTGCGATGACGACAGAGTTTATATGCGTTCACATAGCACAAAGGAAGCGCATAAGGATGATGACAGCAAGCCTCGTTTAGAGCTTATCCCGCCGTTAGCACTGATTGAAATCGGTAAAGTTTTAGAGTTTGGAGCAAAGAAGTACGGAGCAAACAATTGGCGTAATGGCATGCACTGGAGCAGGTTTCACGGTGCTGCTTTACGTCATTTATTAGCATGGTTTGGTGGAGAGCATAAGGATGCTGAGAGTGATTTATCACACTTGGCACATGCGGCTTGTTGCATTCTTTTTTTAATGGAATGCGAAGCACAACAGATTGGTCATGATGACCGCCCTCATAAAAATTAAAGGAGATAAAGATGAGTTCGAATGAGATTTTATGGATAGCAGTGGTTTCAGTTTTGCTCTTAAGCGGAGTGATGTTTCGTATTGCATTGCATTATCGCAACCAAGTTAAAGCACTTAAAGAGCAGGTTCAAGATATTAAGAAAAAAATGAAAGAGAATGAGTTTAGGTATTTAATGGAAAGCAAGCAGACAATTGATGAATGTGATGCGGATCTTGAAGAACGCGACGAGGAAATTAAACAACTGAAACAAAAGACTGAAGAGCATGAAAAGGCGTTCAGAAATGTAAGTGAAGTTGTAATGACACTCGAAGCAGATGTTCAATCACGTGATACGGAAATTAAAGAATTGAAGCAAGAGATTAAAGAACGCGACAAGAAAATTGAAGAATTGAAACAAAAGATAGAAGAACATGACGAGGAGGAAATGGAAGAACTGAAGCAAGAGATTGAAGAACGTGACGAGGAAATTGAAAAACTTAAACAAAAGATAGATGCGTACCGAGAAGAGTTTAAACGGAACAGTGAAACGATAGAGCTACTAACAGTACATGTTCAATCATGTGATGCGGAAATTAAAGAATTGAAGCAAAAGATAGATGCGTATCGAGAAGAGTTTAAACGGAAAAGTGAAAAGATACAGGCACTAAAAGCAGATGTTCAATCACGCGACGAGGAAGTTGAAAGACTAACACAAGAGCTTAAACAGCGTGATGAAGCAGTAAAAGCGCCGGCTCATAAGAATAAGAAGAGTAAGAAGAAGGGTAAGTGAGGAGATAAAGATGAGTTTAGTAGCAATTATTACGTTTTTTACTACCAATGCGGTTATGTTCTTTTGTGTTATCGCTATGTTCTTTTTTGTTTTGCTCTATCGCAATAGAGAACAAGAGCTCAAAACAGAACTGAAGGAAAAAGATATATTAATTGTAAAGTTAAATATGTCAATTGAAGAGTTGAAAAAGAAAGTACAAGAAAGAAGAGTTATAGGAACCTTTGGAGGTTATGATTCATGAAAAAGAACAAACTAATAAATACTTTCATCTTCTCACCTTAATAGGTGAGAAGATAAGTAAAACCTAATTCCCAATCTTATAAGATTATCATCGTTGATGACTTAATTTTCGAAAAAAGCTAGGCCAAAAGCGAACTTCAAGTGTTTTATGTGGGTCATATGATGAAGTATGTTCTAAGATAAAGATCGGAACGGATAGTTTATCATGATTTTCTGTTTCTATGGAGCGAATTTTTAATTCCCATCGAAAACTATACCCACCATTCACTGTAAATAGGTCAATTCCTCTTTCTAATACGTTGTTTTGGATGACAGGATTTGTTGTAACGGGAGTTATTAAATCGATACATTTGGGAGATGTTTTAAGAATGCTTCTTGGAGAGCTTTGAGAGTATGGATAAGGAGTTGGATAGAATGCTTGAACGAATTCGAAAGGGCTATTTTCATCTATTCGTATATAGTTCATTTTCATTGGTCGGTCTGTGGGGTTTTTGATGGAAAATTCTATGAGAATACCTTCTGGTGATAGATCTTCAGGTTTAAGATTAAAGATCTCAACTTTCATCTTTGGTCCTAAACCTTCTGCTATGTTTTCTGTCCACAAAGTTTCTAAGGAATTTCTTATCATTTGGGGAAGGTCTTTTTTCAATATACTTTGTCTTTTGAATGTTGCGAGTTCTGTTTCAATGTTATTCAATTTATTGTTCATGTTAATTGTAATGTCAGTTAATTCTACAAAATTTTCTTGCATATTTCTCATATCTCTTTCTCCTCCGCTTTGGGAAAACAGTAATTTTATAAAATACGTTTTGTATGGAGAGGAGCGGTGAATAACACGATTCTTTGTTTTGATCTAGGTACCAAAACGGGGTGGGCGATACGTGGTGCAAGTGGTGACATGTTCAGTGGTACCGTGAATTTTCAATCACGCCGTTTTGAAGGCGGTGGAATGCGTTATTTGCGCTTTAAGCAATGGCTATCAGAAATAAAGCAGACAGCAGGTCAAATTGACGTGGTGTATTTTGAAGAGGTGAGGCGTCATAAAGGTACAGATGCAGCGCATGTTTACGGTGGTTTGTTAGCAACGTTAACGGCGTGGTGTGAACAGCATCAGATACCGTATGAGGGGATACCAGTAAGTACGATTAAGAAAGCGACGACAGGCAAGGGGAATGCGTCGAAAGAAGAGATGATTAAGGCGGTGCGTGCAAAAGGGCACAATCCGAAAGATGACAACGAAGCAGATGCTTTAGCAATTTTATATTTAGTTAAAGAAAGGGAATTGGGGTATGTCCATTAAATTACCATGGACGAGGCTTTTTGCAGACAGATGGCTTGTTACTCTTGGTTGTTTGTCGCCGACCGAGAAATGTATCTATGTCATGTTGCGACTTCTAATGCTCCGTACTGGTGAGCCTATTTTAAACAACTTAAGGGTATTAGCTCGTTGGATTGGTTATCCAGTAGAAGAGTTTGAAGCAGCTTTGAATTCCTTGATTGAAGGTGGATTCATCATACGTTTAGACAATGGTGGGTTGTGGAATTCAGAAGTTGAAAAAGAACTCAACAACCTCCGTGAAGAAGAGCTAGATAATTTCACTTGCAATATAATAAAGAAAGGGAGGTGAAGTATGTCAACTAAGTTGCCATGGACGAGGCTTTTTGCAGACAAGTGGGCAATAGTTGTTGATTATTTGCCTGCTGTAGAGGGCAATATCTATATGCGATTACGGTTACGTATGTTGCATACTGGTGAACCTCTTTTTTATAATATTAAAGTTTTATCTCATTACACTGGTTATTCAGTGAAGAAGTTTGAAGCGGCACTGAATGTTTTGCTTGAAGAAGGATATCTCATTCGTTTAGCAGATGGTCGCTTATGGAATTTAGATGTTGAGGAAGAACTCAATAACTCTAATGAGAATTTAGATAAAGCTTCGGAAAAGGCTTCAAAAGCAGCAAAAGCTAGATGGGATAAAAACAAAGATAAAAGTAATGATGATGCAGGTGCAATGCATGAGCAATGCACAAGTAATGCATATGCAATGCTAAATGATGCCATTAACATTAACAATAACAATATATATAAAAAAACTAAAACTATCGTTTTAGCAAAAAAAGAAATTGGTTCTGAAAGTTTAGAAACAACTAATTTGGTTCAAGAGCCAACTGAGGTTGCTGCTGTTGACAGCCAATCAGAACAAATCGAAACGTTAGAAACCAACCAACCAATCATTCACGAGCAAGAAAGCGTTCCTAAGAAAGCCAAGCGGGTTAAAACCGATAGAGGCTGTCGATTGCCTGCGGATTTTGAACCCGATTGCGATTTTGCGATTAGAGAGGGCTTGCCTCCAGAGCGTGTGAAAGTCGAAATCGCAAAATTTAGAGATTATTGGAATGCCAAGGCAGGTAAGGACGCTAGTAAGCGTGATTGGCAAGCAACGTGGCGCAACTGGGTACGCAAGGCAATTGAAGATTTACAGAAAGGAAAAAACTATGGAAAGCCAAGCACTGAAACAACAGAACAGCAGCGTGGATGGAGTTATCGCGTTGCACAGCACATGTCCAATATCAAAAATTCAGATAGTGTGTACAAATTTTTATTCGAGGATGACAACCGAACCACCATTCCATTGGAAAACGGGGCAAAAACCATTGATTGCAGAAGCGGAGAGAATTACCTCATTAGTCCATGATGCGTTGCAAAAGCTTGAAAAGAAAGCGACTGAAGAAGAAATTCAAACAACGTATCTTGTCCTTTCAAATGGACTTAAGAGCCCCATGGGATCAGATGAAAAAGCGACAGCGCTTGCGTATCTTTACGCTCTTGAAGGCATAAGCAGCTGGGTATTGCAAACGGCAACAAAGAACGCTTTGAAAGGCAAAGCAGAGGGCTTGAATGCAACCTTTATGCCCTCAACAGCAGATTTTTATCGTTACTGCGAAAAGCTTGAAAGCGATATTCGCTTTCGTGCAAAACACATTCTTAGGAATCTTGAAAAGCCTGAAAAGGGAACAAATCAAAAGGCAGCGATGCCATCAGAACGCATTGAAAAGCCTCATAGAAGTCTTGAAGAGGTTTTAAAGGGCATTGAAGGATAAACAGCAAAGTAGTGAAATTTGCTGAACGTTTTGAGAATAGACATGCGTTTAAATTGACAGAAAGGTACCGTACAGAGCGATTTAAAGATTTTGTGATAGAAAACACATTGAAATTAAAAACGCTTCTGTACAGTCCATTTTGAGGCAAATAAACCCATTGGTAAAGTTATGGATTTAGATAGGGGATATTAAACCAGATGTTTTTAAAAAAAACGTAAACAGAAAGGGCAAAAAAAGTGGGTTGCAACGGCGGTGGGGCATGCACCATGGGGATTAGGGGTAGCAGAGTATTTTTATAACCTTTACGAATATGATGATGGCACAAGAGAATACGAAGAATTTGACGGTGGTCAGTATCATGAGATGCCTTGTAAAGTTGATTACAGTACCAAGGCGCAAGTGAAAGCATGGGTTTATGGGGGTGGTATTCCGAAAAGCGTTCTCAATTACGAACCTCTTATAGACGAGATCAATAAAGAGATCAAAAAATTATCAAAAACCGCAGGAAATAAATATGTTTACAGATAAGCAGCTAAGAGCCTTGTTTGGTATTATAATTTTTATATTTTTATGCTTTTTAGGAATTAAAAAAAATCCCTACTTTATCCAAGGTATTTTGATATTTGCATCTTTTGGTTTGATAATAATAACAAATATTTTTGTACTTTTATGCAATTCTCATATTCCTTTTGAGTTGCAGAACAATCCAAAATATAAAAAAGATGATGATACAACAGGTTGGAAGATATTAACACGTGATTTACAACAGTATATGCACCGACTCTTAAAGCTAATAAGTTTAGCACTTGTCGTTTTAATTTTTCCAAATAGTTATACTGTATTTTGGTATTTAGATATCGTTATTTGGTACTTTTTTTAGTTTATTCATTCTTTCTCATGTTGCATACACGCAGTTTAATAAACATGTCCATTTACGCACTACATTTTATACTAAAAACCAAAAGTAAAATTTAAAAGCACTTGATATTCAACTAGGTAGGTATCAAAATGAAAAAAATAAAAATACGTATTGACATTAAGGAAAGGTTCGTTTAGAAAGCCGTCAAGTGTGTAGAAACACTTAGCGAATAGCGGATAGGTTACGATAAAGCCTCTCCCATGCCTTTTAAAATACTGACTTTCTTTTATGCTATCATTGGCATATAACGATTTATGTCGGGTGTAGTGTGTTATACAATACCCTTTTTAGGGGAAAGCACACAGCGGACTATTCGCCGTGTTTTGAGCGCCCGGCGCCACATATGACATAAAAATATAAATAAATCAATATGTTGTGTGCAATTATTTTATATGAATCCACTTAAGAACCCACACTTTTATGCATGATTCATTTGACCATTTTTTATATAAGATTGCCATGCATGAATAGACCATAAAAAGCAAATCATGATGTAAATATTATAACGCATGTGTGTATTCAAATAAAATGAAAAGCAGCTATCATTTATAACAGTTCATAAATTTTATGATACGTTTTTATCACTCAAAATCGCATTGTTTAAAAATTTAGTTGTTTGGAATTATCGATAACATACGTTTAAAGATCACATCTTGTTTTAATGATTGGATTGTTAATCGCATGATAAAAACACAAGATTTGCACTCCTCAAAATTGGGGAGCGCAAAATCTAAAGTTGTTATAGTATCCTATAAGAAGGTAATCATTTAAAACTTTTATAAGCTTATAGGTTTAGTTTATAAAGATTGCATAAAAGGATTTAAAGACAAGATCGATTTTATAACCACGGTATTTTTTACCGAGGTAGGAAATAAAGGTCATGAAATTCAAAATGCTATATCTTATGAAATGAAAAGCCTTTTAATGAATAGATTGCAGGCTAGTCTTTAAGAATGGAACTATTCGCTTCCACAAAAAAATGGAGGCAAATAATGCCATGGCAGTAGAATAACTATCTACTTTAGATTTGGTACTAAAAACGTTTTAAAAGTTATAGTTTAAAAATACGAAACCAAAAGAGCTCTTTCCAAATTTGGGGGCAGCTATTAAGACAAAGATAAGCAAACAAACTTCAAAACCATTGTAACATCATAAGGTATGGGTTTTTACTTAATTTTGAGTCAAAAGCTGTAATGTTTAAAGAATGCTCTATTCTAAGATAACATCCCCAAAAATGAACCGGCTAATTTTTAAAGAAATTAGGTTTTAATGAAAAGTATAAATACGCTTATGAGAACCTCTTTAAATGCACGTTTAAACGTTTGAAACATAAAATGAGATCTTTATAAGAAACGTTAAAACTTTTTTTATAACAGTTATAACTTAGTTATCATTTGCTCTTAAAAACGTTTCATTTATGAGAAAACTAAGATTTAGCTTTCACAGCAGAGCAAAATCTTGCAAACCTTACATTTTATAAAAGCGTTTGTTTATTTTTCTTATAAAAATCTGCTTTTAAAAACCAATGCTCGTAAATGTAAAAAACCATTTTGTTATAAGATATTCACTTAATATGCATGTTCTTTTGATTGGATTGTTAAAGCTACCGAGCGTTTTGATTTGTTTGATACGTTTAATAGCCATAACAAGCGTTTATAGGCTCTCTCATTCAAATGAGTGATTAAAGATCATACGCACATTTACGTTTCTTTTGATAAGTTTTCATATCTCTCATAGAGCGCTTGCAATATAATACGTTTTGTATATATGCACTGATTACTCCATTGTGGATGATTCATTTTAATCAATAAAAACGCTATTTGAAAGCCGCGTCATATCACTTGGCACGGCTTTTTTTTATTTTACTCTCTCTTTTATGATATGTTTATAGCAATGCATTTTATATGCGTTTATAACCATAAAGAATGCACGCCCCATGCGTGTTTTTATTCTGTTTTATCAGTTATATTGACAACATTATCCCTTTCATAAACCTCACAATTTTTTGGAACCAATCTTACTTTGCTTTTTTTATTGATTTTTGCATTGCCATAAGCACGCCCCCAAATCGTTGCACAATATGAGATTTTAGCATTGCCATAAACAGAGCCATAAATCTCACAAGAGCCACTCACACAAGCATTCCCATAAACCTTGCCATAAATCTT
>NZ_JBHILY010000087.1:0-687 GCF_042193555.1 Bartonella sp. PS17NMGDW
ATGTCAACACACTACTCACTTTAATTGTAATTTTTAAAGCAGATTATCACTTGCGCTTTGGTTTTTCCCAGAAAAAAGTCAATAAAATCAATACAAAAGGTACTTCCCAGCGGGTTGGGTCTGTTGCGGGGCGGACGAGCGCGAACTATCGCTAGCGACAGAATTTTCAAATTGACTGTACATTGTACACTTAACTCATTGATAAATAATGATTTTAGTGTGTACACTGTACAATATGTAAAATGTCTCCTTATCGCATTGAAGCCCGTTTTTCAGTTCGTGATGTAAAGCTTTCTTTCTTGGTACGCCGAAAGCCCCATTCCTCAAGATGAGAAAAAAATCAAGGCAAGGAGCAACTATGAATAAGAAAACGCGTAAGGGTCTATCGGTTCGTGCGTTTGCGAAGAAGATGGGTGTTTCACATAATGCGGTGGTTTCTCGGATAAAGACAGGTAAATTTGATGCGGCTCTTTTTGAAGATGGTTCTGTCAATGAAGCCCTTGCAACAGCTATCTGGAATGAGAATCCAACAAAGCGCCCTATCCCATTTTTAGCGCCTGATGGAAAGGTGCGGACAAAGATCAAACAAGCCTCCACAGATGGAGCCAACGAATACAAGATAAAACTGGAGCGAATGCAAGTTGCGCTAGCAAAAGAAAAGATTGCTCTGGAAAAGTTACGCGAAAC
>NZ_JBHILY010000088.1:0-684 GCF_042193555.1 Bartonella sp. PS17NMGDW
TGGGGTGGCGGCGGCAGTGGTGGGGGTGGTTATTCTTATTACTTAGGAGGCGGTGGCGGCGGTGGCGGTTGTACGGTATGGTATGGTTATAAAGCGAGTTTAAAGGGTCATGAGAATATCGCTATTGGTAAAGGAGGAGATTCTGTTTCAGGGCGGACTGTAACAGGTAAGTCTGGAGGAATAACAGCCGTTGGAAAGAATTTTATTACCGCTACAGGAGGAAAGGGGGGTGGGGGTGTTTCTGCCTATCAATCTCACACGGGATTTGGTGGTAGTACGACTACCTTCTATTCAGGCACTGGTGGCGCTGGAGGTACAGGTGGAAACTTTGGTTTAGCAACAGACGAACATCTAGGAATCGCCAAAGGCGGAAATGGTTATGCTGGAACGAATGGAATTACGAGTAAAACAAGTGGGAATGGAGGCGATGCTGGAGGTGATACATCACGTGGTGGCGCTGGAGGACTAGGCAAAGGTTCCTATAGTTCAGGAAAAGCGGGGCGTGGTTTTGGTGGTGGCGGTGCTGGTGCTCATGACGATTCTTCTCCAAGTGGTGCTGGAGCTGATGGCGCTGTTCTTATAAGATTATGGAAAGAATAAATGGATGCACAAGTAACCAAGATATGACAGAAGTCAAATGGATAGCTGTTCTATAAGCAGGCTTATATGTTTTTAAGTCCTTTT
>NZ_JBHILY010000089.1:0-675 GCF_042193555.1 Bartonella sp. PS17NMGDW
CTTGGTCTGCTCCCTGCCCTGTCAATGCCAGTTGCCCCGCTTCATTTGTCAGCACAATGGTGCCATCATGAATCGCAGATTTGGTGTATCCTTCCGCTGCATCTTTGGCTTTTGCATGATCTAAGACATTTTTAGCAATATTTTTCGCAATGCTATATTTGCCCTGATACATGGGACCACCCGTAGCAAAACTTAAACCTTGGCTGCTAGCTTGTGCATTAGCACTGTTGGCAATATCCGTGGTTGTAATGGTGCCTGTGACCAGACTGTTTTTTTCTGCCGGCGCTGTGCTCTCGATAATCCCCCCCTGTCAAGGTTGTTTTATCCTTTACAGTGATACCAAAACCCCCTTCGCCGGCTTTAACACCAGATTGTTCCACAACACTATGATAATCGCTAGAGGATTGATCCTTGTTAAAGGACATATTGCTTGTGGCTGCATCAGCCTTTCCCCCACCATTATGCCCAACAGAAACTGACTGCTGTTTGCTAGAGCTTTTCTCATGATCACTGTGGCTGGCAACGGTGAAATCACCCCCAATCTCCATCTCTACGCGGTTTCCAGAAACAACAGCACCCGCTAATGTGGTATTTTCTCCACTGCTGCTATGAACAGTATTGGTGCCCACAATGTGGCTGTTCTGCTGATGAACAGCCTGACTAGAGCTTTCCCTT
>NZ_JBHILY010000090.1:0-661 GCF_042193555.1 Bartonella sp. PS17NMGDW
CGGAGACGGAAGGCGCTACAATCAATATTGCAAATAAGAGTGGTGCTGATCGTGTTATTTCCGGTGTGAAGGAAGCGGCCAATGACAATGAAGCGGTTAATAAAGGCCAACTTGATAAGGGTTTAAAAGACCTTTCTGATAATCTTCAGTCTGATGAATCAGCAGTTGTTCATTATGATAAAAATACAGATAAAGAAAACACCATTAATTATGAAAGTGTGACGTTAGGGAAAGGTAAGGAAGCAAAAGCCGTTGCTCTCCATAATGTAGCTGTTGGCAGTATTGCCAAGGATTCACGTGATGCCATTAATGGTGGACAAATTCATACCCTCTCTGGAGATGTTGCGAAGTTTTTAGGTGGTGGTACAACCTTTACAGATGGTGCTTTCACGGGACCCACCTATAAATTATCTAAGATTTCTAAAGACGGTAAGGAAGAAGAAGCTAATTTTACCGATGTTGGTACAGCTTTTGAAGGCATTGATACGAGTATCAAGAATGTGAATCAGCGGATCAAAGATGTGACACAAGGTGTTGCACAGGATTCGTTGACGTGGAGCAAAGATTCAAATGCCTTTAGTGCGCAGCATGGAGAAGGAGAGAAAAAAGGCAACAGCAAGATCACGTTTCTTAAGGATGGTGAGCTCTCAAAAAGCTCAAC
>NZ_JBHILY010000091.1:0-653 GCF_042193555.1 Bartonella sp. PS17NMGDW
GCGTATTGATGTCTATAGCTTTTTATGATTCAATAAAAAAAGTAAGCATTAAAGGAAAAATCTCAAATCAGAAATTAAAGGTGGTCTAAAAGGTGGACCAAAAAAGGTGGACGAGCAATGCTTGAAAAGGTGGACGAGAGGGGACGTTAAGTGAGGGCGATTCATCGGTTATCAGCATCATTCGTAAAGACGTCCTCGCAGGGTAAATATTGTGACGGGGCGGGGCTATGGTTGAATGTTCGAAAAGACAATACACGCTCTTGGTTTTTTCGCTATACGCACCACAATAAGCGCCGTGAAATGGGACTTGGTCCTGTTACAAAACTCTCTTTAAAAGAAGCGCGTGAGCTTGCTAGGCATTATAGTGATATTCTTAAAGAAGGCAATGATCCTATTGTCTTTCGAGAACAGACTATTTTAAAACAGCAAAGCAATATTTTTCAAGAAATTGCAAAAGCGGCTTTTGAAAGCAAAAAAGCAGAGTTGAAAAATGAAGGTAAAAACGGCCGCTGGTTTTCTCCGCTGGAGTTACATGTTATCCCACACATAGGGAATTTGCCTATAGAACAATTAACAGCAAATATCATTCGCAATGTTCTCTCACCCCTTTGGCATGAAAAAGCAGATACGGCAAGAAAAGCACTTAATCGTAT
>NZ_JBHILY010000014.1:0-24090 GCF_042193555.1 Bartonella sp. PS17NMGDW
TTTTGGCAACCTCTTTCGTGAAGCATGTAATGCAGCAGGTATTAAAAAATCAGCGCACGGATTGCGAAAATTAGCAGCAACACGTGCAGCCAATGCTGGTGCGACAGTTTCGCAAATGAAAGCGCTTTTTGGCTGGACAGAAGATAAAATGGCATCCCTTTATACCAAAACAGCTGATAGAAAACGCCTTGCAATAGAAGCAATCAAAAAGCTACAAAAAGGTTCGGGATAGACATAAAATAAGTTAAAAGAATCAACGGAATCAAAACTCCCGAACTTTTATATAACTTATTGATTTTATATAAATATAACGCTCCCTCTCTCTCCGCCATTAATTTAAAACGAACTTTCATATGCTTGATATGATATAGCTTAAAAAGCTCAGGATTTTTTACTGTTTGCAATTGACCAGTTTGCGCTGATCTGTGTCTGTCATTGTGTATACCTAGAGATTGCTGTTTAATTTCCATGAATTTTATAATTTCTAAGTTCCTCTCTTCTCGATCTTTAGATAACCTGATCTAGCATAAACGATCTCTTCAAATATCATTAAAGGATTTTTGCCATTATCACTAACTTCTGATAGAGTTTCAGAATTAATGGTGATCATAGTTCTATTTGCAATTCCGATTAACGGGATAAATGCGTTTTATCCACATGAGAGGTAACGAACACCTCAGCTTTTCTCACGCAATATGCTCATTTAAAATTAATGTCATGAATATTTGTACGAAATCTTTATCTATACAATAATCAAAAAAAGGCTGACGTAATATAATAATTGAAGATCATTCATGCGGCGCTTTCTTTTATTTCTAAGCTTTGTATGTAAATAGATAGTCCGTGTACAATAAATAAAGGGGCGCAAAAACCTATAAATATACACAGGACATATAATATAGAAAATGAAAAAAATTTTTCTGCATATAAAAGCACAATAGAGAATAAAGCCGTTATGATGCGCACACTGGCATCGCCTGCCAAAATCACCTCGGCTAAATTTTCACTAGGTGTGATAGCTTGTCCAATTGTTATTCCCGATACCCTAAAATAAAATTGCCCAATACCTAATAAAAAACCCATAATATAAAGGGAATATTGAGTAAAATTTAAATATAAAACAAAAGAGATTGCGATCACTGCAAAAGCCGGTGTTCCCCATACAAAAAAACGAATTAAAGATGGAAATTTCCGTAAATAATAGGATGAGATAAGACCATTGACTACAAAACCCAGTGCTGACAAAGCAAAAATAGAATTTTGAATAGCTGTGAATTTTATATTATCTGATGTTATAGATGCAAGAACAAGTGGCAATAGAACAATAGGCCCCGTATAGAGAAAATTATTCAAAATACGATTAATCGTTAAAAAACGCAACGCAGAAACCCGCCAAAGGCACCTAAAACCAACTCCATAAGCTTTTTGATATGGCTTTTTTAATAGCTCTTTTACTCTGTTTATTTGTTGTATAGACTTTATACGAAACCATAGGCTGGCATTCAAAAGATAAATAAACACAATAAAGGCTATGGCTGTTTTGTGCCCCAAATGCGCAATTATAAAATATATAAGCAATGGGGATATAATAACAAAAAACTGACAGCAACTAGTATAAAATGCAAAAATTCCAGCTTTTTGTTTGGGAGCTGGAACCAGCTGATTCAAGGCACTATTGTTATTTGGGTTATCTGCCCCCATCAAGAGAGCAAGTAAAAAAAATACAAATAAAATAAGTACCGGATTGTTCATAAATAATAAGAACGATAATAAACAAGCGCAAATAATTTGACTATAAAACCCAATTATAAAGCCTTGATAGTGCGCCAACACATTCCCCAAACATAAGCCAGCAATTCCAATTGCGATTAAATTAACAACATTTAAAGTAGCAGATGCTTCTCCCGTTGTATCTTGGAATTGTAACAAAGAAAGGCCAATAGATAATACACCACTAGCACAAAAACTCGTCAAACAACCAATCAAAATCATAAGAAAAACAGAATTACGCAATAACCTTCCCCCTCTTAAATAGAGACTCAAGCCATTTTATGATTTTTTCCATTATCGAATATGGTTCGGTACTAAATTCCAGTTTTTCACAAAATTTTAGTTCAAATGCGTTATAGGCACTTATTTTTTGCAAGTCATCTGTCCGTATGGATTCTATACTTGGCAACGTTGCGCCCATAGATTGAGACAAATAATAGGAAATTACTTTCCAATACATATAAGTACGCTCTCTTGCCAAATAATTTTCCAAGACATATTTCAAATGACAACCATCTAAAATATATTTCGAACAATGGTGCAAAGGATAACAAATACAAATAGCATCTGTTTCATGTACGGGACAAGAAGAAATATTAAAATTTTTATCATTTCATAATATTATAAAAACTTCAGTGAGCAGATCTTCTAAATTTAGTCTAGACAAAACAAGAGTGTTTGCTATTTTTGAGCAACATGAGACAAAGCCAATCTTACTACTAAAGTTCCAATAACCTTTAAGTCAGATTCTGGATAAGCTTTTTTAAAATTCCCCACCCATATGGTTCTATGATATATAATAATTGGCTCATCTCGTCTGAATGAACAAGATGTAATTCTAAATCAATATTATCACAAAGTTTTTAGTTCTTGAATTGCTCGGATCCTAATCTGGTATTCTTAAATCATTATAGCAACTAAAGATTTTTTAAGTATTTCAACTTTTTTAAACTTTGTGTCAATGTATTGGAATCTCCCCTTCACGGACTTCGACAATTATTGTATCACCACTATAAGAACAAAAAAATTATCTTTGAATTTGCTTACTTTTAGAAAGAAAAATGAGCAACACTCTTCCTTAACTAAAAGAAACATGCTCTCTACCTTTTTCTTTATGATGATCAAAAACCTATACTGTTACAATTCGATTATCAATTATTAGGATAAATATTCTGCGTTTAGCCTAATAAACTGTTATGATCAATGTTTCTCTCTATTCTAAAAATCAGCGCTTTTCTTCCTAGAGATACTCGTAATTGCTGTACAATCTTTCCAAAAAAGGCACCCCTAAACATTGCTATTAACACGATCATCCTGAGAAGTTTTATACATACACACTTCATTATACGGAATTCTATGTATTTTTTTAACTTACTCAACGAACCAACATTTTCTAATGGGCAACATAAATCACGAAATTTGTGTGCTGTCACAATTCGAAAAACAATCACATATCTCCCTCTAATGATAGACAATGTCATTAGAAGAAAGCCTTAATGATATCGGTAGAATAAATTAACCAGAAAAAATTGCAGCGCAGATAGAACAAATTTTATTTTATACCTTGTAACTCTCTATAAATTTTAATCCTTTTTGTTAAAGGTTCTTATGCAATTTTTTCTATATTCAGTATTTTTTTCCACTTGTTTGCAACAAAAGATTAATAGCTAAATTCACCTATGTTATAATAGTTCTTCTTTTGGTAAAAGAGGGCTGCTTCAATCTCGACATGTAAATATTTTAATTCTTTAATATATTCTCTTCAGATGCTTTAGATTAAAAACACACCAAAACCAAAATATTTATTTTACTTAAGTTATTGAATATTATTTAAGAAGTAGGAAAATAAAGTGATGCAAGAGTTAAAAAAATTATTTAAAAGTTCAAATCCATCTACATTTTAGAGCCATCACGCATGGTAATAACAGTTGTCATTAGGTATACTAAATATGCTTGATAGCTTTTCTGCTTCATGCTTGTAGGGAGTTCCAGATAGAGATAATACCAGAATCCATCCGCAAATACTCGATAATAAAACTGTAAACAAAATTATTTTCTTGTTGTTTAACCGGTTAAGCTTGATCCATTTTTTTTCCTAAAGAATAACGTTCTATTTTATGCTGTAAAATGCGGTTTCTGAAAAGTTTTTACGTTGGTTTGGGTAGAGGACGTAAACTTCAGAGCCTTATTTTCCGCAGAATCTATGGGCGCATTATGGGAAGCAGGAGTAAAAGAATAAAATCCTGTATGAGAAAGAATCCATTAAAGAGCGTGCGGTTACCCATCTCTAATATCTCCAATAGTGAGATTTTCTGTAGAGATCGCATATATGCATCCTGCGTCTGCTGCAATTGATTTGTGTCTTGTATTGGCAGGTAGATGTATAATATCTCCTAGTGTACAGGTTATACGTTTTTTGCTATAGAAAAATTCTAACCCTCCTTCTATAATTAAGAGAGTTTCATCGACCTGGTGAATATGCCAATCGTGTATTTTTTTTGGAAAATCTCTTTGTACCTCTATTGATCCTTGCTCTGGAAGCATCATTTTGAATATATCATAGATATTTTTATTTAATTTAATTTTAGAAAATTTAGTCATTATCGTGCTCCATTATATGATATGGGTAGGGCGGGGATTTAATATTATTATCTTGCAAGAAAGATTGCGTCCATTCTCTATTTTGGGGTTCGCCATATTTTCCTAAAAAAGGAGATTTTGTTATAATATCAAAAGGTTCAAGTCTTTTTGTTACAGCGGAGAATGCATTTTTTGCTTTTTGTTCTGTATCCAGCAGATCAGGAAAAACCCACCTAGGCTGGAAAGTTAACATAAATATAGAACTTACTTAATTCTGTTTATATAAGACGGGGTATTGCAAACTATAAACATGGGCTCGCCATGAAAGCAGAACTCCCATAGAGGATTATCCATATTTTTTGGTATATGCTTAGGCCATTCTTGGTCATCAAGAGTTCGCAAATCTTTAAGTATAGACCAGAATTTTTCTCTATAAACTTTGATACTTTGTACGAGGGCAGGCTTCTCGAATGCAACAAAAGATGTGTTCTTCAAAAATTTTTATAGTTATCGAAATAAGTTATCAGGTCTTCCATCATATTTTTTGCGGTCAACTTATTGTAGAACCCAAATCTAAGCATATTTTTTGAGTATCCATTTACACCGAATAGGCAGGAAAAGGTCTAATTGTGTTATTCATGGTTGCATCGAATTCTTTAAAAACGACCTGCTTCCATTTTTCATATTTGTCTATATTTTCAATTATTTGCGCTGCTGAATCCATGTTTTCCTCCCAATTGTTGTATTTTATAAGAAATTGCTACGAATGATTCTCTCCAAAGCTGATAATTCATCATCACTGTGTCCCCAAATTGCTATAATAGCTGGGCAGGTATTTAAATCGATGGTTAGGGGTAGGGGCTCGTTTTCTTTAAAAAAGAGCATAAAATGAACCACATTTTCCCAAGAATGAAGCTTTTGCTGCCATACGTTAACATCTTTTATAATATGACCGTCGATCTCGTTGATAAGAAAGATAATACGCCCTTTTTTCTTAAAGCGACTTGGTGTTTGCGAAAACACGCCTGCAATAAGGTTAACGGAGCTTTCAAGTAAATCATCTTCATAGCAATGCGCGAATAAAGTGGGTGCAATTCCTCCGTGGAGGCGGGCTCCTACTTCGATCATCACTGGACCACGAGCTGTTTGCATGATTTCCATATGCGCGGGCCCATATTCAATCCCCAGCGCGCGAATGCATTGTTTTGCATAAGAGATAAGAGGGGCATAAGAGGGATCTTGAGCATCAAGTACATCAAGAGATTCATAAACAAAGGCACTTTCATTATGAATACCTTTTTTATACCGCGATAAAGCACATATCTTTATAGCCTCTCCATTTACAACGGCGTCGACGATGTATTCCTCTCCCTCCAATCTTTCTTGGAGTAAATAAGTCTCGTTAGGTGCACCAAAAATATTTTTTTGCGTCCAGTCGATTCTAGAGGACCATGCCGCCACTTCTTCACAGCTGGAGAAAAACAAAACGCCATCGCTTCCAGCAGAATCATTCGGCTTTACCACATAGCCGCTGGGACTTTCAAAACCATCGAGAGTACAATTGTCTTTTGTAAGAATTTTTGATCGGATGTAAGATAAACCATTTTCACAAAGGCGCTTTTGCATTGCTACCTTTTTTCGTCGCCAATCGGTGGTTGAGGGATTGTTCCCAAGGCAACCATAATAAGCCGCCAATTGATCTGCACAATAAATACTTACCTCGGCGCCTGCCACCACGGCCTCTATCGCGCCGATAGGAAAGCGTGTCTTTATCTCATCTACATTATGAAGTTTCGCTTCTGCCATGCCCTCTCCCTGATAAGAAAGCATATAGTGTGAAAAAGGAGCTTGTTGAGAGACAACACCATAACAAGTATAGCCTAATTTTTGCAAAGCAGGGGCATAGAGGGCACCCGTGGAGAAAGGGTCGACAATAAGAATAGGTTTTCTCATACTTTGTTCCGCTGCAATAAAAGGAAAAGAATATAAATAAAGATTATTAGCCCTATAAGGGGGAGAAGATAAACAGCTGCTTGAGGACCCATAAGGGCAGAGCTTGTAAGAAGACCAAGGATAACATAACCTGCCGATTGGGAGAGAGTATAAAGCATGCCGCTATAGCTTCCCACCAGCTCTGCTTGAGCCTCTGTTTTAGTCGCTTCAATCGTATGTTTGCGGGCATTAATTCGCATGGTATTCATTGAAAAGCCAATAAAAAAGCAAAAGACCACAGCCAAATAGGGCGATTGTGTGGTGCTAAAAATAAGATCAGCCACGCTCAACATAAGGGCTGGGAGAATAAATTCAAAGCGAGGGATTTTGATAAAAGCAGCCAAAAAAGCGCCCATGCCCGCGACCGCACTGCAAAGCCCATAATATTCAGAGCCAAAATTTTTCACACTCTGAAAAAGAATGGTTGCCAGTGTATTATAAGCGCAAATATGAAAGCCAATAAGTCCTATGCAGACGCATAAAAGTTTAAGCTCACGGGAGAGTCCATCCGCTTGCGGTGTAGGTGCTGTCTTCTTATCGGTTGCAGGTGCTGTGGTATCTGTAGCGTTATATTCATCGCAAAAGATAATATATCCGGCTATAAGGCTTATAATGATGTCAAACACACAAAGTGCCACAATCAAACCATTATAGCCAATTTCAGCCGCTACCCCTCTTGGGCTGGTTGCTTCTAAGAGATAACCACTCAATGCTGCTCCCAAAAAGGCGCCAATTTGCACCACTGTTTGCATAATGCGGGAAGCCTTTTGGGCGCTAATATAACCACTAAGCGCTAGTTTAGTATTATAAGTCTCGAGTGTGCTTAAGGTAATCAAAGAGAGATAGCCGATAGAGATAGAGACAGCGATAAAACCAAAGGGGGAATCAGCATAATGGAAAAGTGCAATCAATAAAAGAAGGCTATAGATAATGATCCGCCTTTTGTATAAATCGACCAACCGCAGTGAGGCTTTAATGCGCACAAGTCCGCTTTTTTTCAAAAAATAGGGCATAAGGGTGCCCAAAGCCATGGTTACGCCCAAGAAAACCGATGAGGATGTTATGCGATAAGCATTCCAAAGATTACTTAAAAATAAAACCATATCAGAGAGATAGAGCAGGACAACAAGCCCATAAAACCGAAACATCAGTTGTTTGTGCACATCATCCCCCCATTTCGGAATCTCTTAAAAACACGCAGTATTATAAATCAGCACACATTTTTACGAATGATGAATACGCACACATATTACTGGGCATGTCAAGTTTTTTGATCGGGAAAAATTGAACGCTGATGTTTATGGTAGTGATAGCTTATTTTCAGGAGAATGAGTAGGGTAGAGGCTGGTATTTTTACTGCAGGTGGCTTGCCAATAAGGAACTATGTCCTAGAGATATATTTTGCGCTTTCAAGTTGATTTTGTTTACACTCAAGGTTGAGGTTTTGTTATTGACCGTTGTTAGATGTTGTTGTGACAACAAAATTCGTTATCTATCAGAAACATTTATGGCATTAGCGCTAAGGTATGCGGTTGTATTAAAGTCTTTACATGGTAGTCTTTTTCATAGAAAGGTATTATTGGTTCAGTTTTAGGAGGCTTTGTTACGGTTGATTTTGATGTTGTTGTTTGAAGGCTTATTATAATATTCTTAATTTCAGTTTATGAATATATTGAAAATATAGTGAAACATTTGATTTAAACGCTTTTGCAAGACATATTTCAATATCTCAGCGATGTTTTCTGAGAATTGCTCTGCTGCTTTTTGACGGAATCGAATATCAAATTCTTATAGCGTGGGCAGCGGTTTGAGAAAAGATAGAATTGATTTCATTAGCTTCCTATGGAGCGCAATCTAGTAGCAGCTCTTAAGGGACAATAATATACTGAGATCGAACTCATTTCTATACACTTACACGACGTTATAGGAGTAATCCTCAGAAACTCTACTAGAATTCGTTAAGAAATGGTAGGGTATGGAGTGTGAGCAAAAAATATATTTTTTTACAAATGCTTAATCTCATTTTAAGCTGTCTAACATATAACCTCATCTTAAAACTAAGTCTATATACCGCCATTTATCATAAAGTTAATAAGTTATACAAATGCGGGAGTATTGTGTGTTTCTGTTTAGAGACGAGTAAAAAAACACCTTATTAAACATTAAGAGATTTTAGACATAAAACAATTTAACTTATGGAAAGTATATAGACAAAATGTATCTTGATAAAAAAGTTTATAATTCCATGTGGTCTCCAAAGAAATTTTCTGGTTCTTTTATTGTCTTATGCGGGTTTGAAGGGAGTGGTAAGACAACACAAACAAAAGAAATTGCTCGCCATTACTCAACAGAAAAACATATAATAAAAACTTTTCAACCCAGTTATTGGTATAGAAATAATCCAGAAATTAGAGATTACTTAGATAATGGAAAAGCAATTGATCCGTTACTTTTAGCACTTTTAGCAGCGACAGATAGACGCAAACATACGCTTGAAATTATTTAACCTTCCTTAACGTCATCGCAAAATTTATTAATTAGCGATCGATATGTTTATTCTAGTCTTGCTTATTTTTATGCTCGAGAGCTTTCTGTTGAAAGTGTAGTTAAATTAAATCAATCTATTCCAAGACCTCATATTACATTTTATCTTCATTTACCGCCCACTACTATACTGGAGCGGTTGCAGAAAAGGGATGGTTTAAACTTAAAATACGAAGAAAAACTCTCTTTTATTGAAAAAGTTTACAAAGTATACAAAGTTTTATCAGAAATAGATGAGCGGTTTATAACAATTGATGGAACTGCTTCTGTTTCTTTAATTCATCATCAAATACGACATCATATAGATAAGGTTTGTTTTTGATTATGAATAAAATCATTTATTAATCAATTTATCCACGATAGATCCTCCTTTATGTATTCGTACTCTAAATCTGAAACTTTAGAGATATGATTGCAATAATTTAACTGCTCAGGAAAAATATCACGTTATATATTTTAATTGGAAAATTAACTGTAATGGGTTTGTTTTAAAAGATTTAGAGAAGGGGAGTAGAAAAGTTATCAATATTTATCGTGAGAATAATAGTATGTTTATTCTTTTAGAGACGAAGTGTGGTGATAGAATAACGACATGGAGGGATATACTCGAGCATATTTTAGTGCACGGAATAATAAGTACAATAATGTGAGTGAAGCTTCCATATCATAAAATTGTTTCATATATGTATAAAGGTGAAGCTTCTGAATAAAATGCACATAAAATATTAATTTTATTGTATTTTTGTGCATAAATGTTTTGTTTTCATAGAAGAATTAATCATACCACAGCACAAAGATTTTAAAAGTCTCACAAAAGGAATTTTGCTTTCTTAAATTTAATGATCTAAAATCAAAATTGTAAGAATGCATGTTTTAAACAGGATGTATCATGCATATCGACTGGTATTTATTTTAGAGGATAATTTATGTTCACTTCAAATTTGAAGGAACGCATTGCTTTATTTGAAAATAGAACTTTTCTCTATTTTACTTTGAGCGGCTTATTTGCTACATTTGGAAGTGGACTAAATTATATTACATTGTCATGGCTCGCTTACAATCAGACGGGCTCAATCCGTGGTGTAGCGTTGATGATGCTTTTTCTTTGGATGCCTGGCATTATTTTTGCGCCTATTTTTGGCATATTGGCAGATAAATATAACCGTAAAACGCAGATTATTATTTCAAATCTTGTGAGAGGTTTGGTAATCGTTGGCTGGGTAATGCTATGGCATTTTGGTATAAAAATTGAATTGATGATCTTATCTGCTCTTTTGGGTATTTTTATCCCTTTTTATATGCCATCAGCTATTTCTTTAATTCAAAGTATTGTGCTGAAAGAACAGCTCATTAATGCAAATGCGACCATCGATATGGTTTATGAACTTGGCACTATCGTAGGTATGGGCTTAAGTGGATTGATACTGTCCTATGCAGGAACAAAAGGAACTCTTCTAATAGGTGGTATATTCTTTATCATTGCTGGTTTATTTAATTTTGCAATGAAGGTACCTAAAAACCGAAGATTTAAAAATCGAAACCAGCAAAATTGGTGGGAAAATTATACAGCAGCCCTTCATTATTTTAAACAGAATCCGGCTCTTTTTGTACCTTATATAAGCCAGATGATTATTATGACTCTTTTGATGACTATTCCTGTTATTGTCGTTCCTTATATACAAGAGGTTTTACATGCGGATAGCAGGACCTTTGCAATATTTGAGGTGCTTTATTCTATGGGCGTATTGACAGGTGCGTTTTTTTCACCACTTCTTTGTAAAGTTTTATCCATAAAGAAAACATTAGCCATTTTATTAGCTTTTATGGCTATTGGTCTCGCTATTCTATCTGTTAATACACACAATTTTGTTGCTTTTCCTGTTTACTTTATGATTGGATTTGGACTTTCAAGTTGGGCTCTTTCGATTTCTTTATCACAACTCTCTTGTGATCCTGAATACCAAGGAAGATTGCAGGCAAGTTTTAATGCTATCTCTGGATGCTTGATCCTCGCAGTCTATCTCATTATGGCACGCGATAACAGTAGCATATCACCTCAATCGATATATTTTTTTCAAAGCATTTTTGCGCTTGTTGGAATATTCATAGTGCTGTTTTATAAACATGAAAAACAATAAATTACGTTTAAGAGTGGTCAATATACGCTATTTTATAAACATTTACGCTGCTGCACATTTCATATTTTGCTTTTAAAGGAGAGTTGAGAAAATGTAAAAATTGGTGCTTAATGAATAAAGCATACATTGATGTATGCTAGAGAATACTCTCTATTTTTTGATAACGACCCACAAGAATTTCTGCGTTTCTTTAATTCATCTCACTGTTGTTAAGAAGATGAAACCGCAACACTTTAAATCTTTTTGAAAGTTTTTTTGTTTAAGCGCAGTAGAAAATAAAGCGATGAGGTAATATCGTATCATACGGGGAGAGTGTTGCATTATTTTTGTTTTTCAAAATCCATATGAAAAATTGTATCAATTTCATCTTCATTGGAATGGGTATTTCTATGACGATGCAAGGTTTGCACAATCTCTTTTTTTAACACGGCATCTGTTTCACTTAAACGGTGAATACTGAGTTCCAATTCAAGAGATAACGCCAAATCCACGCACAGTTTAAGCTCTTCTCCAATGTCGAAACCGCGTTGATAGTCGTCATAAAGACCAACCAGTGTATCAGATAATTCTTTATCGCATAAAGAGGTCATGCTTAATTCCTCAACGTTGCGGGTTTCCGTGCAGCTTTTTTAAGTATCACTCCACTATTATCACTTAGAATTGCCATGTATATGAACCTCATGGTTTTGTCAATTTTCTGCAAAATACGCGCTTTTAAACCAATGTCTATTAAAGACTTTATTACTTCAAGATTTTGAAGCGCCCAATTGTAAATATGGATGGTAATGTGTTTACTATAGAACTTATAGCATTTAAAATACATTGCCAAAAGGCTTTTAATATGCATAGAGGAGGAGCATTCTGACGATAAACCAAACACCCTGAAATCTCTATTGCCAAGTACAGCTAAATCAGCACCATTAATATATAAAATAAGCAAACATGGTTTGTAAACGTCTAACTTTTTAATAACGAGTGATGATCTCATTTTTTGTAGAATACCAATTATTTTGCCTATTTTATATTGATTTTTAGACATTGATAAACTTTTTACCTTATGTTGTAATGTAAAAACTTTGGGAAGTGTATTTATAGATTTTTGCAAAAAGGTTTAAGCAGGTTTACTGGGCTGTTGAGTGAGAGAACCTGTGTTGGGCTTTTTGCTTCTGAAAGAATATGACTGTGACTTTTGAGAAAGTAGTTGGCAAGAATTTGCTTGGCGTGCAAACTGATAGAGTTGGCAGTGGCGCATTTAGCTTTTTCATTAGGCTGTGTCCAAATGTTTTTGACTCTGGAAAATAGCTTCTGATAGGCTTGAGTTTTCCAAGGTTATATTACAGGGGCGCAGTTCAGTAAAATACCACGGCGATTGCATTTTTTGTGTAATTGTCATAATTTTCGCTCCTGCTTAAACGGATGCTGCAACATCTGTTTTTGTGGGGTTATGTATGTAGATCTTTGCCTAACATAAGGGGCAGTAACAAGAGGTATAATGCAGATATTGAATTAAGTCAATGCAATATTTGCATTATTGTGTAATTTGGCAAAAAAAGAGATTGAACCCAAAACAGAACAAGCGAAGCGATTACGTTTGATACGAGAGAGTTTGCTATTTAGTAGGCACCAAATAGCAACCCGTTTAGGTGTTAATAAAGCCATTTATGATCACGCTGAAAGAGGCACGACCTTTCCCAATGTAGAATTTTTGGCTGTTTTATCACAGAAATTAAAAGTCAATTTAAACTGGCTTGTAACGGGCAATGGTGAGATGTTTTCAGATATGGCAAAGGCGAAAGCAGCTGGTTTTAAACCACAAGCGATTCCTGTTGGGCTGATGAAAAAGCTTGGACATTTGGTTTATACGACCTATCATGATGCAAAAATAACACTTTCTCCTGAAGATGTTGCAGAATTAGCAGCAGAGCTTTATGGGAAATTGCAAGAGCTCATTCAAAATCTCAATGATATGGAAGAAGTCGAAGCCACTTTGCCACTTTTAAAATTACATTTAAAGCGTAAAATCGAAACTGAAAAGCACATCTAGAAACGTCATAAGATACGAATGAACAGCCTTTTTAAAAAATAAAACTTTTTTGGTCTCTTATTCAACATGAAAAAATGATAAATTATCGTTATAAATTAATGTGTTGCTCTAATAAAGGTAAAACTTCTTATAAAAAGAATTACAGTTAGTAATACAAAAAAATTTATACAACAGTGAAAATACAATGACGATGTTTTGTTTCTATAAAAGGGTCACAGACATATAAGAGAGAAGAAGGAAAGACTATTTATAGGTGCACTTTTGTCTTTTTATGAAGATGATGAGATGAGTACGTTGAAACTTTTTACAGAGCGTGCATCATTATATTAAGAAAGATTTCTTTCAAAGATATATATCATATATTGAAACAGCTTACCTTGCAGAAAAGAGTGAGGTCATTATGATAATCGTTATCCATTACATTATGCTATAAGTTAAAAAAATCATAAATTTGCGCTTATAAGAACAGCTAATTTATTGAGAAGTATTTTGGTACATTTATAAAAATTATTTTTTGTACTCTTGTCATTCTTCTGAGGTGCTTTATCTAAAAAGTAGAATTGCTCTTTAGTGAAACTATTTTTGTTAAGAGATAAATCGCAGTGTTTTTGGATGGAGATCAAGTTATATTTTCAAAGTCTTGTGTTTTTATTTATTTTTTAGCTTGAATCCCTCTAGCTAAAAGGGTTGGGGACTTTTCTAGATTCGATGTTGTTGCAAAGATTTTAGGGCGATGCCGTAATAAATAGCGGTGTCGAGGGGGGATTTTGTCTTCATTTATTGGTTTTTGAAGTGCGCAAACTTAAGGGTTTTGCCATGTGCGTTTTCACGCGTTGTGATGATGTTGAACTCTGTTGGAGGAGGTTCTTATGAGAAAAAAATATTCCACACCAAATTTAATTAAAGCTGTCTCGCTCAGCGCGGCAATGGCCACACTCTTATCGAGTGTTTCTCCTGTTTTTGCAGCCAATTTTGCCTTCGTAGGAGGGAATAATAATAGTACAAGTGGTCCCAGTGTTTCCTATGCACATGGGAGTCATGGTAGTGTTGTTTTAGCTGGTGATGATGATTTCTGTGGTGCAGACAGTGTTATTGGGCGTGGCGGCAAACAACAACAAGGAATTTCTGATAATCGACGAATAACCGCACAAGAACAATATGAGAGATTTATTGGTGAGAAAGTTTTCAGTGGTCGTCAGCCTTATGGCACGACCACTGAAAAGGTTACTTGGACTAGTAATGGGACATTAAGTGATCCCACTAAAGGTTATATGGGAACAAACACTTTTGGTGTCGGTAATGCTATGCCTGAGGCTTACGGTGTTTATTCTTTTGCTACCGGTTGTGGATCTGCAGCGACGGGTAATTATTCAACCGTATTTGGTGCAGGTGCGACAGCAAAGGCAGGGGGTGCACAAGCCTTTGGTGTTTCTGCACTTGCAAGTGGTATAGCAAGTGTTGCCATGGGTGTAGGCTCAGAAGCATCGGGGAAATCTACAGTTGCTATTGGGGGACTTGCAACTGCCTCTGGTAGCAATAGTATTGCTTTAGGGACTAAAGTAGAGGCGAAACAGAATTATTCGATTGCTATAGGTACAGATGCTAAAGCTTTAGGTTCAGGTTCTATTGCAATAGGGGGCAGGCGTTCTGACAGAACTGAAGGGGTGGATCCTAACAGAATAGTAACAGCGAAGGCTGAAAATTCGATTGCTATAGGTACGCAAGCTTATGCTGAAACGGAAGATTCCGTTGCCATTGGTGTAAATTCGCAAGTACTTTCTAAGGATGGTGTTGCCGTGGGTGGAGGATCTATCTCCGATAGAAACAAGGGTGTTTCTGGTTATGATCCTGTAACAGGTGTAGGGACAACAAAAACGGATATGGCTTGGAAAAGCACAACAGGAGCTTTTAGTGTAGGGGAAGTTGGTGGTCGTGGTAATGGTACCCTAACACGACAAATTACCGGTGTGGCTGCGGGTAGTGAAGATACCGATGCGGTAAACGTGGCGCAGCTAAAAGCTATGAGAGATGTCATAGCAGGAGGAGGGGGCTGGAAACTGTCTGCTAACGATACAAATCCTACAGACGTGAATTCAGGAAATACCGTAGATTTTTCAGTGAACAATAGTGAAGAAGGAAAAGACAATTTAACGATTGTAAAAAATACTGAAGATACTAAGCATAAAATCCAATTTACTTTGAGTGATACTCTCACACTTACAAAAGTCACTACAGGTCAAAGCTCTATGAGTGATGATGGCTTTATTATTCAGAATGGTCCAATGATGGGGATTGATGGTATTGATGCTGGCGATAAAAAGATTACAAGTGTAGCAGATGCGGAAGATGATAATGATGCAGTGAATTATAAGCAGCTGCAAGATGTAAAAACACTTGCAGAAAAAGGCTGGAAACTTTCTGTTGATGGTAACAATGCTACAGACGTTAAAGCTGGTAGTACAGTAGATCTTGTTGCGGGTGAGAGTGAGAATGGAAGCAAAAATATCAAAATTGTAAAAAGCGATGACAATAAAGTTACATTTGCTTTGAATGATAATCTTAAGCTCACAAGTGTCACGACAGGCAACAGCATTATGAGTGATGACGGCTTTAAGTTTGTTAATGGTAATGGGCCAAGCATAACAGCGAATGGTATTAATGCTGGCGATAAAAAGATTACAGGAGTAGCTAAGGCAGAAGACGATACCGATGCTGTAAATTATAAACAGCTGAAGGAAGTACAAGATGGTTTCAAAACAAGTTGGCAACTTTCTGTTAATGGTGAAGATGCTACGCATATTGGTCCAAACGGTGCGGTAAATTTGCAATCAGCTGGTAGCGAAAGTAACCCGAATATCAAAATTACCAAAAACATTGACAACACTGTAGAATTTGGTTTGGCTGATAATATTAATGTAATGAGTGTCACAGCAGGAGAAAGCATTATGAGTGCTGTTGGCTTTTGGTTTGAAGGTGGTAATGGCCCGAGCATAACTGTTAATGGCATTCACGCTGGTGATAAAACGATTAAAGGAGTAGCGGCAGGGGAAAATGATACCGATGCAGTAAATTATAAACAGTTACAAGATTTTACAGCAGGAATTAAAACAGGCTGGAAGCTTTCTGTTGATGGTGATAATGCTACAGATGTTGGGGCAGGAAGTACAGTAAAGTTTGTTGCAGTTAAGCAGAAGGAGGATGATAATAATGAGAGTGAGAACACAAATATAAAAATTACCAGAGGTGATAACAATGAAGTAAAGTTTGATTTAAGCGAATATATTAAAGTTGGTCGTGTAGAAACAGGGGATAGCAGAATGAGTAATGCCGGTTTCATGATCAAAGATGGACCAAGAATGACCAAGGGTGGTATTCATGCCGCTAATACAAAAATTACAGGAGTAGCGGCAGGGGAAGAAGATACTGATGCAGTAAATTATAAACAGTTACAAGATTTTACAGCAGGGATGGTAACAGGCTGGAAACTTTCTGTTGATGGTAATAATGCTACAGACGTTAAAGCTGGTAGTACAGTAGATCTTGTTGCGGGTGCGAGTGAGGGTGGAAGCAAAAATATCAAAATTGTAAAAGACAATAACAAAGTCACATTTTCTTTGAATGATAATCTTAAGCTCACGAGTGTTACGACAGGCAACAGTATTATAAGTGATGACGGCTTTAAGTTTGTTAATGGTAATGGACCAAGCATAACAGAAAATGGTATTAATGCTGGTGATAAAAAGATTACAAAAGTAGCTAAGGCAGAAGACGATACCGATGCTGTAAATTTTTCACAACTGAAAGAAATAAAAGACCAGATAGCTGGCAATAATCTTGTTAAATGGAACGAAGGACAGAAACTTATCACCATTGGTGCTGAAAAAGATGGCACGAAAATCGATATCGCAGGTAATGAGGGAGACCGGATTATCGCAGGTGTTAAAGACGCAGTGAACGGTAATGAAGCTGTTAATAAAAAACAACTGGATGAAAGCATAGAAAAGATTTCTAAAGATGCTCTGTTGTGGGACGAAGATGAACAGGCGTTTGTTGCTCGTCGCGAAAAAGAAGGAAGTAAAATAGACTATAGGATTACTCACATTTTAGATGGTGATGTTAATGAAGAATCAACAGATGCTATAAATGGCTCCCAACTTTATTCTACAGGTAGCAGAATTGCAAAACACTTTGGTGGTAATGCCTCATTCGAGAATGGTGTCTTTACAGGACCAAAATATGAGTTAACTACTATTAATGATGATGATACAATAACTATAGAGGAATATACTGATGTTGGGAAAGCTTTGGATGTAATTAATAAAAATGTCTTTGCGGTTGATCATAGAATAACTGTTGGGTTTCTTGATATTGCTGATTATTTTGGTGGTGGCGCTAAGTATGAGAAAGGCAAATGGACCGCTCCTACTTTCAAGGTTTCTCAGCGTGATGCGAATGGTAATATTGTTGAGAAGGAACACCATAATGTCGCTGATGCTTTAGGTGGTGTTAACACTTCTATCACAGATATTTATAATCAGATTAATAATGTGACAGAAAATAGTCTTGTTAAATGGCATGAAGATCAGAAGCTTATTACCATTGGTAAAGAAAAAGGTGGTACGAAAATTGATATCACAGGTACTGAAGGAGGGCGGATCATTGCAGGTGTCAAAGATGGTGAAATTTCTGAAAGTTCAACAGAAGCTGTAAATGGTAGTCAGATTAATAAGATATCAGCAGATATTGCACAGTTTTTTGGCGGTAATGCAAAATTTATTAATGGTGCTTTTGTTAAACCAAGATATAATTTAACTACTATTGAAGCAGATGGCTCAGTAAAACAGAAGGAATATAATGATGTTGGGTCGGCTTTGGATGGGCTTGATAAAAATGTTAGGATTGTTAATGCAAATTTGATCAGTGGGTTTAATGATGTTGCTAAATATTTTGGTGGTGGCGCTGGATATGATGAAAATGGAGAATGGCATGCTCCTACTTTCAAAGTTTATCATATCGGCGATAATGGTACTGTCTCTAAGAAGCCTTATGACAATGTTGCTGATGCTTTTGAAGGTGTGAACAATACTTTCACAAATATACACAATCAAATCTCTGATATAACAAAAAATAGCCTTGTTAAGCAAGAAAATGAGTCAGCACTTATTACCATAGGTAAGGATACAGGTGGTACAGAAATAAGTATTGCAAATAAAAATAATCAAGAGAGAACACTTTCTGGTATAAAAGATGGCAGACTTTCTGAAAATTCCAACGATGCAATCAATGGTAGCCAGATTAATAAAATATCAGCAGATATTGCAAAGTTTTTTGGCGGTGGTGCAAAGTTCATTAACGGTGCTTTTGAAGGGCTGAAATATACTTTATCGGCTATTGTAGATGGTAAGGTAGGGCAGGCTAATTTTTATGACGTTGGTTCAGCTTTAAAAGGTCTTGATAATAATGTTCAAGATGTAAATAAGCGCTTAACAAATGTATCCAATGAGTTTAATCAGAAAATTGAAGATTTCTCAAAAGATGCTTTACTGTGGGATGATGGTGAAGAAGCGTTCGTGGCACGTCATGAAAAAGATGGGCAGAAAACAAAGAGCAAATTGAAGTATCTTTTGGATGGTGAGATTGCTAAAAATTCAACGGATGCCATTACGGGTAACCAGCTTTATTCCATGAGTAACCAGCTTGCTAATTATTTCGGTGGCGGTGCCAAATATGAGAATGGCAAATGGACAGATCCTACTTTTAAGATTGTTCAAGTCAATGCTGATGGTACGACTGTTGAGAAAGAGCACCATAATGTCGCTGATGCTTTTGGTGATATTAATAATGGGATGTCAAATATTAATAACCGTATTGATGATGTCATCAACAAGGTCGATACAGATGCTTTAAAGTGGAATGATAAAGAAAAAGCCTATGATGCTGGTCGCAATGGAAAGCCGAATAAAATTATCAATGTAGCTGATGGTAAAATTGTAGAAGGTTCGAAAGATGCGGTTAATGGTGGACAACTTTGGAAAACCAATGAACGTGTCACGGGTGTTGAAAAAGATGTTAAGCATCTTACCAACAGAGTCGACAATATTTCCACTACGGTTACGGATATTGGTGAAACGGTTTTCAATATTGAAAACAAAGTTAACGATATTGCTGAGGACGCTGTTCGTTATGACAGAGATGAAAACGGCAAAAAAACCAATAAAATCACATTAGCGGGTGGTGATGCCAGTGAACCTGTTTTAATTGATAATGTAGCTGATGGTAAAATTGAGAAGGGATCAAAAGAAGCTGTAAATGGTGGTCAACTCCATGACTATACTAAAGAACAGATGAAGATTATTCTTGATCAATCCAAGCATTACACAGATCAACGGGTGAACAATATTGTTGTCGATGCGATTGATGATGCTGTTGATCGGGCTAACCAATATACAGATATGAAGTTTAACGTTTTAAACTACAGTATTGAGAATGTAAAAAAAGAGGCAAGACAAGCAGCGGCTATTGGTCTAGCGGTGTCTAACTTACGCTACAATGATACACCTGGAAAATTAAGCGTTGGATTTGGTACTGGTTTATGGCGTAGTCAGTCTGCATTTGCCTTTGGTGCAGGTTATACCTCAGAAAATGGAAAATACCGCTCTAACATATCCGCAACAACTTCTGGAGGTCACTGGGGTGTAGGTGCGGGATTCAATATGACATTAAACTGATAATAAACAAAATACATAAAAATTCCTTTTCACCCCTGTCTCATGAGGCAGGGGTGAAATGTTGTTACGTATGTAAAAATTATATATATAAATTGATAAGCGCTATAACGACAAATACAGGTTTAAAAAACAGAAAAAACCTATACACTTTCAACAAAATGAACTTCTTATTTCAAAATAAGATAATAAGTTTTTTCATAAATCATAAGTCCATTATTTTCTGCGTTAACTTTTAAATCTAAAGAAAATTTCACTCTCTAAAAATCTATTAAAAAACTTTCTAGTAAGACAAAGGTATATATTTAAATGTATTTCAATTTTACTGTAGGAAGTTATAAAAACAATATACTAAACCAATTCTACCCCTTGCAAAAAACAACCAACAGGTTTAAAGATTAAAAAAAACCAACCAACACAAGAAAACTTACCTTTTTAGGAAAGGTAAGAGAACAGAGCACGTTAACTACAAAACACCAACTTCTCTATCTTTTCAATCAGTCCTTAAGCTTTTGAATATATTTAGAAAAACCAATTTCAGAGAACTTTGTAGCGTTTAAATGTGTTTTTTTTGTGGTTATAGTTATTTTTTCATTGGGGAGTTCATTATGAAAAAATTATATACAAAATTAGCAGGGAGCGATTTAAAATTTTCTCGTTTTTCTTTTGTTAAAGTTCTTTCATTGGCTACAGCGGCTACATTTTTATCGAATTTTACACCTGTTTTTTCAGCAAATCCTGATTTTAGAAACAGCTTTCTCGAAGGTGTTAACAGTGCTGGTGTTTCTTATCCGCAAAGCATTATCTCTGTTGCTGGTTTGAATGCTTCTTCTGTTTCAAAAGACAATTATTTAACAGCACTCAATAAAGCCGGGTTAGAAAAGATTAATGCTGCCGATGACTATGCAAATTTTTTAACTAAAACCCTCTCTGGTGTAAGTGATTATAGTCCTGTCGTGAATGTTTTGATGGCGGATAGCAAAAATGTATTGGCAAGAACCCTAGATGCAGGAGGGCAATATAAAAGGTCTCTCGTCAGTCCACGGTCATTTGTGATTGATAGCTCTTTAGACCAACAGCTTGCACAGGATGATGAGAATACAGATATTATTAATGTGTCTAATATCTTACGGAGTGGTTCAACAGAGGGAATGCAACGTGATGTATCGGGAAATAATGTTATTTTTGGTAATGATATTACTTCGGAAACCACGGACAGTGTTGTTATTGGTTATAAAGCGAAGGCGGTATTAGCTGAAGGAAATAAAAAGCTAGCGGCATCCGTTATCATAGGTTCTAAATCTGAGATCCATAGAGGTGGATCCGTTGCTGTTGGTGCAGATATAGTGTCACTAAAGAATGACGCGGTTGCTGTTGGTCGTTTTGTACGGGTGGAGGAGGAGGACGGTACAGCTTTAGGCTTCAAAACGCAGGTGAAAGTGGCAGGGGGCGTTGCTCTAGGAAGCAATTCTATAGCTAATAGGGCTGCTGGTGTTCCGGGTTATACTTCTGTGCTGCAGGGACCTGCAAAAAATACGTCATCTTATTGGAAATCTACATTAGGTGCTGTTAGTGTTGGTGATGCTGGTACTAAAAAAACGCGCCAAATTACAGGTGTAGCGGCTGGTAGTGAAGATTCAGACGCAGTGAATCTAAGACAATTGCAAGACTTAGAAGAAGTCGTAAGAAAAAATGGTTGGAAACTCTCTGTCGGTGGGAAAGATGCTAAAACAGTCATTATGGATAGCGGAGTAGATTTTTCAACTGGAAGTACAAATCTTAACATTACAAAAGGCGATAAAGATAATAATGTAAAATTTGATTTAGCTCAAGATGTTACATTAACGAGCTTAAAGGCAGGCACAACCACCCTAGATGCAACAGGTCTGGTCATTACTGATGGTCCGAAAATAACGACCGATGGTATTGGTGCTGGAAATAAAAGGGTAACTGGTATTGCATCTGGTGATCTTAGTGCAGATTCACAAGATGCGGTAAATGGGAGTCAGTTGAATGTTGTAGCGACCCATATAGCCGGATATTTAGGCGGTGGTGTTAAATTTACGAATGGCCAATGGGATGATCCAAAGTTCAAGATTAAAACTTTCAATCCTAAGACGAATGAGATTGAAGAAGAAAGTTTTTCGGATGTAGCAAAAGCCTTTGAGAGTGTGGGTAAGTCTTATGTAAATCTTCACAATGAGATTAAAAAAGCTACCGATGATAGTGTCTTTAAATGGAATGCCGAATCGAAGAGCATTAAAATTGCAGCCGGTGAGGAAGAAAGTGGGCAAGGAAGTATTGCTATAGGTATTGGATCAAAGACAAAAGGGGATGCAGGAATTGCGTTAGGGAAGCTTTCAAGTGCATCTGCCGAAAATAGTATTGCATTAGGTGGTTTTGCAGCGGCATCTGCTGAAAATAGTATGGCATTAGGTGGACTTTCAAATGCATCTGCTGAAAATAGTATTGCATTGGGCTCAAATGCACAAGTACAAGCTGATGTTACTGGTGGTGTTGCTGTGGGTTATAAATCTGTTTCTCGTAACTCGGCGTCTACTGTTGGCTATGATCCTTCTATAGGTAGCCAGTCAACAAATGATGATGTGATATGGAAAAGCACTCAAGGAGCTTTTAGTATTGGTGATACTCCGAATAAGATAACACGACAGCTTACAGGTGTTGCCGCTGGTACCAATGACACTGATGCTGTCAACATTGCGCAGCTGAAAAAATTAAGAGAATTTGTAGCACAAGGGTGGACACTTTCTCTCAATGATAAGGCTGTTTCAGGCTTTCAGCCGGGCGATATATTAAATTTGGTCTCTGGAAGCGAAAACTTTGAGATTAAAAATAGTGATAAAAGAGACAGTAACGATAAAAAAATAACATTTGATTTGGCACAAGATGTCACATTAAACAGCGTAAAATTAAAAGACGTCACTTTAGATAAAACGGGCTTAACCATTGAAAATGGCCCCAAAGTAATAGCGGATGGTATTGATGCTGCAGGTAAAAAAATAACAGGTGTTGCCGGTGGTTCTATAATATCAGCTTCGAGTGATGCGATTAATGGTGGTCAGCTTCATACAATCACTGAGGATTTATCAAAAATTTTAGGCGGAGATGTATCCTTTGATGGCAAAAACTTTAAAGTACCGGAGTATAAATTATCGAATATTGATGAAAAAGGTGAAGTAACAGATAAATCGCATACCGATGTTGGTTCTGCCTTTAAAGGACTTGATGACAATATCAAGAATGTGAACGCTCGTATTAAGGAAGTTTCTCAAGGTGTTGCAAAGGATTCGTTGTCGTGGAGCAAAGATTCAAATGCCTTTACTGCGCAGCATGGAGAAGGAGAGAAAAAAGGCAACAGCAAGATCACGTTTCTTAAGGATGGTGAACTCTCAGAAAGCTCAACCGATGCGGTGAATGGTTCACAGCTCCATTCTACGAACACAGCCCTTGCGGAATATTTTGGTGGTAATGCCAAGTATGAGGAAGGCAAATGGACAAAGCCTGATTTCAAAGTTGCGCAATTTGGTGCTGATGGCGTAGAAGGTGAGAAGAATACTTATCACAATGTTGCTGATGCTTTTGGAGGTGTTAACAGTGCTTTCACCACTTTGAATGAAGAGATTGTCGATGTAAGAGACAGTATCCTTGTTAAGCAAGAAGAAGAGATAACTTTAGCGCGTAGTCTCCGTGCGGGGGGATCGGGTGCTATCACCATTGCTAAGGAAACAGGCGGTACTGAAGTAAGTATTCTCAACAAAGACGGTAAGGAACGGAAAATTTCTGGTGTGAGTGCTGGATCACTCTTAGAAGACTCAAGCGAAGCGGTTAATGGCTCACAGCTTTTTACCACCAATAAAAATGTTACTACAGTTGCTGAGCATACAGCGAAATATTTGGGCGGAGGTGCCAAATATGAGAGTGAAGCGTGGACAGATCCAAGTTTCAAGGTTAAGACTGTTAAGGAAGATGGCACTGAAGAAGATAAAAGCTATTCTGATGTAGCTTCTGCCTTTGAGGGTGTAGGGACTTCTATCACAAATGCAAAAAAAGAGATTATCAATCAGATTACTAACGCGAAAAAAGATTCTTTGAGCTGGAGCGAAGCAGATAGTGCCTTTGTAGCGACGCATGGAGAAGGAGAGAAAAAAGGCAATAGCAAGATTAAGTACCTTGCAGATGGAGATATTTCTAAAGACTCAACAGATGCGGTTAATGGCTCACAGCTTTTTACCACCAATGAAAATGTTACTAAGGTTGCTGAACATACAGCGAAATA
>NZ_JBHILY010000092.1:0-638 GCF_042193555.1 Bartonella sp. PS17NMGDW
CTCCCAACTGAATGGGCAAGAACAGTTTCGGCAATCTCAAATGGTGTTGACGTTGTCTCTGCTATCCAATCCCGTAAACTTGAACGAAAACCATGGGGACGATAAGTCAAACCACAAACTGTCATATATTTTGCCATGGTGGCATCAGAAATGGGGTTACCTTTAAGACCAGAAAAGAGAAAACCATTCTTTTCAAAGGGGAGAGTTTTTTCAATAACTCTCAAAGCTTCACCACTTAGTGGCACGCGAAAGTCTGAAACTTTCCCTACAATACCTTTCATGTTTTCTTTTGGTATCGTCCATATATTTTTGTCAATTTGTTCAAGACGCAAATAGCGCAATGGATATGACCGTGCGCCTGTCAAAATCAATAACTTCAGTGCTAAATTTGAAAGGATCTTATCATCCAAGCTTTGATAAAATGCCGGAACCTCTTGCCATGGCATAGCAGGAATATTTGTTGATGTAGCACGTGGTTTTCCTAAAAGAGCGCGTGCTTTCATACAAGCCTGTAAATCAACATCTAAACCAAGAGCCGCAGCATATTTCAAGCAAATATTGATACGATTAAGTGCTTTTCTTGCCGTATCTGCTTTTTCATGCCAAAGGGGTGAGAGAACATTGCGAATGATATTTGC
>NZ_JBHILY010000093.1:0-579 GCF_042193555.1 Bartonella sp. PS17NMGDW
CACTGCTAACATCTCCTCATTGTAACAGGTGGGTGTAATTAGACTAAAGGTTATGCACTGACACCTTGATTCTGATTGCTCTGAAGCTACCTGATTACTTTACATGAGGCAAAAGTTGTTTATGAAAAAGAAAAAAACCTTAGGTGAACTTTGAAGCAGATTTTGGGAGAACACCCTCTGCTGGTTGGGAGGAAAAGATGGAAAACTTACAGCACCTGGTATTCCCAAGCGGTCTCCCATCCAGGTACTAACCAGGCCCAACCCTGTTTGGCTTCCGAGATCGGACGAGATCGGGCGGGTCCAGAGTGGTGTGGCCGTAAGCACTTGCCAGTGTCCAGCAAAGCCTCTTGGCCACTCAATCTCAAGGTTTTCCTGCCTAAAGCTACAGGCTTGCCATTGTGTCCTCCTGATTAACACACCTGCTGACTAGACACACCCACCTGCTGCAAAAACCATGCCATTTCAGCTCACCTCTGCAAAAACAGCCTTGGTTACACTCACAAAGTCTGAACAGAAACACTGCTAACATCTGCTCATTATAACAGGTGGGTGTAATTAGGCTAAAAGTTATGCATTGAC
>NZ_JBHILY010000015.1:0-24031 GCF_042193555.1 Bartonella sp. PS17NMGDW
CTTAGGATACAGAAAAATTATCAGTCAATTTGATTGATCATCTCAAATTGTGATTTTGAGCAGAAAAGAAAAAGAGGTGTAGTTTGACACTAGGTTTTATACTAAGTGGGAAAAGGTGGGATTAGGTAGGAATACGTGGTAATTTGTTGTTTTTATGTATAAAATTTAGCATTAAATGCGCGTTTTGTCAAAATAGATTTTGACACCTAAAATTGTAAAAAAGAGCGAAAAAGAGTGAAACTCAGAAAAAAGTGCGTTTTAAAGGTAAAAATGAGAGAAGGCTTTGAAAGGTCTGTGAAAACCCTGTGAAAAATTTTGAAAAGTCTGTGAAAGCCCAGAAAACCGCCTTTGAAGACCCTGTGAAAAAAATTCGGTAAATTGTGAAGCTCACTCCGAAATCAGCCAAAAATGACCCAAAAAGCAAAAAAGATATGCGCCATATGGCGCGTTTCTATTTTTTGCAAATATAATTCTTTAAAAACAATTCGTTATTTAAGTTTCTTAATGTAAATAGAAACGCGCCTGTATTTTTCATATTAAAGAGGCATTAAGCTGTATCTTATGTAGTTTCTGGATGTGCATTTTCAGCCTCTATTTGACGCTTTAAATGCAGTTTTAAAAGAGGTAAAATAAGCTCGATTTCTTCTGTGTCGTTGATATCTTGAACAAGCTCTTGCAGTTTTCTATAAAGTTCCGCCGCGAGTTCCGCTATATCTTCAGGAGGGATCTTTATATTTGCATCGCGATAGGTTGTATAAGCTATGCGACCAAGCTTTTTCATGAGACCAGCAGGGATGGTAGGTGGAGATATATTGAAAGACTGAGTTTTCATCATGTTTATGAACATTTCATCTTCACCAGTCAAAAGCCAATTTAGGTTGACCCCAAATTTTTCTCCATATGATGTTAAAACGGTTGCGTCTGGGGTTCTATCACCGCGTTCGTAATTGCCAAGCCCTTGAATACTAATACCAATTTTAAGAGAAAATATATCACGAGATAAGCCTACAAGCTTTCTTACCTCTATGAGGCGTCTTGCTAATGGGGTTTTGGGTTCATTTCTTTGTCGTGTCATATTAAAGAGGCATTAAGCTATATCTTATGTAGTTTCTGGATGTGCATTTTCAGCCTCTATTTGACGCTTTAAATGCAGTTTTAGAAGAGGTAAAATAAGCTCTACTTCTTCCGTGTCGTTGATATCTTGAACAAGCTCTTGCAGTTTTCCATAAAGTTCCGCCGCGAGTTCCGCTATATCTTCAGGAGGGATTTTTATATTTGCATCGCGATAGGTTGTATAAGCTATGCGACCAAGCTTTTTCATGAGACCAGCAGGAATGGTGGGTGCTTTAAAACCTGCTGCTTTCGCTTTTACCATGTCACTAAACATTTCACCTTCACCCGTAACGAGCCAATCTAAGGATATTCCACAGCGATCTTTATATATTCGCATTATAGATGCAGGGGGTTCTTGCAAACCCGTTTCATAATTGCGCATAGTCGTTTCGGGAATTTCAAAATGTCTAGCAAATTGCTTGCGCTCCGTGAAACCAAGGGCGCGTCGCACTTCACATAGCCGCTTTGCTAGTTCTGTTTTAGGTTCTTTTTTAGGGCGTGCCAAAAATGCTCCTTATTCATATTGAGGTTTGTTTTAAGTGACGGGATTTTAAAACGTAAAGAGATTCCCCCATTCATCTTAGAGAGGCATTAAGCCGTATTTTGTGTAGTTTCTAGATGTACTCTTTCAGCTTCTATTTGACGCTTTAAATGAATTTTAAGAAGAGGGAAAGTCGCTTCGACCTCTTCCGTGTCGTTGATGTCTTGAACAAGCTCTTGCAGTTTTTTATAAAGTTCCGCCGCGAGTTCCGCTATATCTTCAGGGGGGAGTTTTATTTTAGCATCGCGATAGGTTGTATAAGCTATGCGACCAAGTTTTTTCATGAGTCCAGTGGGAATAGTGGGTGCTTTAAAACCTGCTGCTTTCGCTTTTGCCATATCACTAAACATTTCGCCTTCACCAGTGACAAGCCAATGAGGATTAATGTTATAGGCTGTATAATAGGCGTTAATTACTGAGGATGGAGGCTCATGTGCTCCGATTTCATAATTGGCAAGGGTATTGCGTTGTAAATTAAGGCGTTGCGCAAAAATGCCCCGCTCTTCGTTTCCGAGTATTCGTCGTACTTCACGCAAGCGTTTTGCCAGTTCTGTTTTTGGTTCTACTTCTGGACGTGCCAAAAAAAATCACCTCTATACAAAATAAATTGTTTACAACACAAAATATTTGGTATATACATCTAATTACCGCCCGATATAGAGGGCAGATATTTTACAATTAACCCCACAAAAAACGGATGGTTTGAGCATCCGTTTGAAGCAGGAGCGAAGTTTATGACAACCACCCAAACATGCATTCAAGTATGGGATCGCCATAGTATTTTAGCCGAGCTACGCCGTCGTAATATGACCTTGGCGGAGCTCGCGAAAGCTTATCAACTCTCGTCATCCAGTGTTCAACACATTTGGACACGGTCTAACGAGAAAGCCGAACGTGCTATTGCCGATTTTATCGGTTTGCCCGTCGAGCAAGTATTTAGCGACCGCTACCCCAAAAGTCGCCGTCGCATTTTTAAAGCAGCAAAACATGCCAATACAGATTCGCGTGCGCATTCTGCTTTGCGCGGTAATGCTGCTTAAACTTCGTTACACGGCTTTGCGCTTTTGCGCATTTGCCATGAATTTAAATACCATAAGATAAAAAGGTTTATCAATGTCTAAAGATCAGTACGAAATAGGCAAGATAAATTGCATAGAGTTGCATCATAGAACAGCCATTTGCATGGGTTGGTTCTGGCGATTAGATGGTGTTCATATTGTTTTTATAGGGGGTGGTTATGGTTGCTGCTTGTAATTTATGGACCCCAGATGTCAGAAACGATATCGTTAATCCTTATTCAGAAGTTGAACGTTTACAGGTGATGCTTTCCTGTTCTTTAAAAGCAGTGAGTAGTGGATTTAAGCATCTGCCGATCCGGTATATTATTGACCCCCCGCATGGCTTATTTGATGCGGCGTTAGCACGACAGATTGTTATTCATATCTTGCATTATCAGTTTGAGGTGCCACGGCGGCGTATTGTTGCGATACAGGCACGTCAGCGGACTTCTATTTCTTTATCTATGCAAGTGATTAACCGGCGTTTGGAAGAACCCGTTTTTGCGAAAGCTTATCAAAGATGGGCGGGGCGTGCGATGGATTTATTCTTTAAAGAGATCAGAAAGGCGGCGGCGTGATGGCACAGTTTCAAAAGCTTGCTCTTGATGTGATTGTGGTGCCGGAGCGTATACGCCCTGTGGATGATGAGCATGCCAAGGCACTTGCACAATCAATGGCGCGGGAGGGATTGATGAATCCGATTACCGTGCGCCATACCCCTAATGCTAAAGAGGGTAATTATACGCTTATTGCTGGAGCGCATCGGCTTCGTGCTGCTGAGCTTTTGGGCTATAGTGATATTGATGCCGTTGTGGTGCAGGCTGATAAGGATAATGCTGCGCTTTTAGAAGTGGCAGAAAACCTCTTTCGTAATGAGTTGTCTGTTATTGACCGTGCGCTTTTTGTCCAGACTTACCGCGAATTGTGGGAAAAGAAGTACGGGGAGATTAAGCGTGGTGGGGACGGTAGTAATCAACATAAAGTCAAAAAAGAGCAATTGGGACAAGTTGTCCCAATTGCTCAAAGGGACAGCAATGCAACTTCAGATCACAATAAAATCGGGAGTGAAGGAGACAAAGTGGCAAAGGGACAAGTTGTCCCTTTGCCAAATGATGGTGACTTAAATGGCAAAGTGCAAAGTTTGCACTTTGCCGAACATGTGGCGGACCGTATCGGTTTGTCTTCAAAATCAGTAAGACGTCTTAACAGCATTGCTCAGCATTTACAGCCGGAGTTGCGGTCTGTTTTGCGTGGCACAGCATTGGCGGATAATCAAGCGCAATTGTTGAAATTAGCCAAGATGGAGCCGGTTGCGCAACGGCGGGTGGCAATTGCTTTGCAACAGGTTGAGGGAGATTTACGGCGGGCTGTTGATTTGGTCAATGGGATTAATACGCCGCCGCAAATTAATGAACAAGAGCGGGTTTTTGCTCAGTTATTGGGTGTTTGGCAAAGGGCGGATGCGCAGACAAAGGCGCGGTTTTATGATTATTTGAACAAGCAATCGGGGGAGGTGCTGTCATGAAGAGGCATGGTTGCGGGCAGCTTGATTTTTTCCAAAAGCCGGTTTTTCCCTGTCGTGAACCCGTTGCGCAGATTGATTTAGGGCGGTTTCGCTCGCGCATTAAGCGGGCGATGGCGCGTGCTTTGCGTGAATGCCGAGTTGAGCGCAGTGTGATTGCAGAGCGTATGGCGCATTATTTAGGGATTGGTTGTTTAAGTAAGGCGAGTTTGGATGCTTATGTTGCGGAAAGTAAGCAGGTGGATATTTCCCTGCCGCGGTTTAAGGCATTTGTGCGGGCGACAGAGGCATTTTGGCTCTGGGATGAGGTGGTGAGTGAAGATGGATTGTTGCTGTTGCAAGGGGATGAGGCGCGGTTAGCAGAAATTGCACGGTTGCAGCAGGAACAGCGGGAGATTGCAGCGCGATTGAAACTCATGCGCGCAACGCCGGTTCGCATTAAAAGGGGGCAGCCATGAAGGAATGGTTTACTATTGCCGAATTGGCTGAGGCAGCTTTGCCAGGGTTGCCGAAAAGTAAAGGTGGATTGCGTAAGATTTTGGCGTCCACATGGCGTCATCAAAGTGGTTTGACACGTAAAGTTAAAGGGGTTTCTCGACCTATTGTAGAAGTTCACATTTCCTTATTGCCGGAGGGGGCGCGGGCGGCATTGTTGGTGCGGTTTGGTGGGGCTGTTGATGTGAAACAAACGCAAGGGGAGCAAAAGGCAAGTATTTGGGTGCGTTATGAGGGGCTTTCAAAGGCGCATAAAAGGCGCTGTGAAGAGCGTTTGAAGGCACTTTGCTTTTGGGAAGATTTGCTTCATGCCGGTATGGGTGTGCATGATGCGGCAAGTTTGAGTGCTGTGCAATTTGGTGTGAGCCGGATGTCGCTTTTTAATTGGCGGCAGATGGTGGAGGGGTATGAGCGCCCTGATTGGTTGGCAGCTTTAGCGCCTTGTTATGGTGAGGAGAATGTTTCGCAATTTGCGCCGTGTCATGAGGGGGCGTGGGAGGTTTTTTGTTCGGATTATTTGCGCCCCTCTAAACCTGCTTTTTCGGCGTGTTATCGGCGCATGGTTTCGGTTGCGCAGGAGCGGGGTTTTGAGCCCATTCCTTCTGAGCGGGCTTTGCGGCGTCGTTTTAAGGCGCAAATTTCCAAAGCGGTTGTGGTTTTAGCGCGTGAGGGAGAAGAAAAGGCAAAAAAGCTTTATCCAGCCCAACGGCGTGATCGCTCGAGCTTGCATGCATTGCAAGCTGTGAATATGGACGGGCATAAGCTGGATGTTTTTGTGAGCGTTCCTTGGACAGAAAAGCCTGTGCGGCTTTATCTGATTGCCATTCAAGATCTTTATTCGGGCAAGATTTTATCGTGGCGCCTGTCGGATGCTGAGACTTGGGAAATCGTGCGTTTGGTGATTGGGGACATGGTGGAAGCTTATGGAATACCAGAGCGCATGACCTTGGATAATGGGCGTGCCTTTACCAGCAAGTGGATTTCTGGAGGTGTGCAAAACCGTTTTCGTTTTAAGATTAAGCCGGATGATCCGCAAGGGCTTTTGACGAGTTTGGGTGTGCAATTGCAATGGACCACCCCTTATAGCGGACAGTCTAAACCGATTGAGCGGGCATGGCGTGATCTGGCAGAAGCGATTTCTAAACATCCCTTTTGTGCGGGGGCTTATACGGGCAATAAACCGGATGCCAAGCCTGAAGATTATGGCAAGCGCGCGATAGGATTTGAAGAATTTAAAGCCCATGTTGGTGCGCAGATTGTGGCGCATAATGCGCAAGCGGGGCGTAAGGCGGTTAATTGTGCGGGGCGCAGTTTTGATGAGACCTTTGCAGAGAGTTTGCAAGCAGAGGGGACGATTATTCGGCAAGCGAGTGCAGCACAACGGGCTTTATGGCTTTTAACCTCTGAGGCATTGCGTGCGCAAAAGGGTACGGGGGAGATCCATTTTTATGGCAATCGTTATTGGGCGCGTGAACTTAACCAGTATGCGGGGCAAAAGGTGATTGTACGCTTTGATCCGGATAATTTGCATCAAGATTTACGGGTTTATGATTTGAACAATCGGTTGCTTTGTTTGGCACCATGCCTTTGTGATGTAGGTTTTTATGACCAGCAGGCGGCGCGCTTGAATGGGCGTTTGCGTAAAGAATATGTGAAGGCTGTTAAAGCAGAAAAACAGCTAGCGGCAAAGCTTGCACCTGATCACTTGGCCGATGTTTATGGGCGCCTTGAGAAAAAGGATGAAGCGTTCAAATCTAAACTTCCGATAAAGCCAAAGGTGAGCCGCTTGATGCCAAACAATGTGGGGAATTTAGCTTTGAAAGCAGACGATGATGAGGTTTTGGGGGAGGAAGAATTCAGTCAACACTTGCATAAAGCTTTGAGAAAGCTTTCCGCCTCTGATGAGGGGCGTGAGGTGATCAAGTTTCCTAAACGATAGGAAAGGAAAGAGGGGGGATTTGTAAGAATTCTCAAAAGGAAGCTGGTTTTGTATCGCGTACCAGCTTGAAGCGTTAACAAAGAAAGGGGGGGAGGAATCTTAATCCTTTAAAAGTTTAATCAATACATGAAGTTTCTAGGTGTCTTTGCCTGATCGGGAGAGATGCGTGGAGTTAGCAAGTTCTCTGATGCGTGAGAAAGAGAGGGGATTTGCAAGGTTAGCCGTTTTAGTATCGCGTACGGCTTTAAATGTTTATTGAAGACAAAAGATAAGGGGCGGGTGGGAGCCCTTCCCCTTATCAATAGTCTAAAATCAATACGAAAGGGGAATATACATGAAAAACGCGATAAATGCAACGGTCGATAAAAATCCTTGGGCGCGACCTAAAATCCAGCCTAATGGCACAGCACAAAACCGCAACAGTGATGACATTGCTTTATGGAATGAGCTTGTGGATGCGGTGAGAGCTTTGGGACAAATGAATGATTGGTCGAAAGCAGAGGTGGCGCGGCGCATAGGCATGCCGGATGGGACGTTTTCGCAATGGTATGCGGGCAGTTATGCGGGGCAATTGGGTAAGCAAAATGCAAAGGTTCAACAATGGGTTGAGGTTTTAAAGGAAACGGCGGGGTTTTTGGAGAAGATCCCTGAAAAACCAGCCTTTCAGAGGAATCGAATTGCCAGTGAGATCATTGACACTTTAACACTGGCACAAAGTACGGGGGATATGGTGATGATTACGCTTGATGCGGGCAGTGGTAAGACCGAAACCTGCCGCCATTATCGCTCTACCCGCCCGCATGTTTATCTGGTGACAGCAAGCCCACATACGCGCAGTGTTCACGGTATTTTGAATGATATGGCAGCAGAATTGGAAGTGGTGGAATATAATCCCACCCGCTTAACGCGTGCGATTGGTAAGAAATTAGAGCGCGTGGGCAGTGGCACGTTGTTGATCGTTGATGAGGCGCAAAATTTAACGGATGAGGCGATTAATCAGTTGCGCCACTTTGTTGATATCAATGGCACGGGGCTCGCTTTGGTTGGCAATGATGAGATCTCGGGACGGTTGGTTCATCGTCAAAATGGTCCTTCTTATGCGCAAATTAAAAGCCGATTGGCGATGCATCTGAAGCGTCGCAAGCCCTATAGTGAGGATATTGCTGCGCGCATTCATGATTGGGGGATTGAAGATGTTGGTGCGATAAAGTTTTTGACAGGGATAGGCTTAAAGGCTGGTGCTTTGCGGCAAATTGACAAAACCATGATGTTGGCACGCATGGCAGCTCTTGGAGATGGGTGTGAGGTGACCCTGAAACATGTCAAAGCGGCATGGAAAAACCGTGACGTGGAGGAATTGGCATGATCCCTTTATGCGACAAAGAATTATCCGATACGCTTGTTGGTCTTTATGACGATTATCAATGCGGTTTTGATATTGGAGAACAGCTTAAATTGTGTGTTGATTTGGCGTTATTGCTTGAATTGGAGTTGAGTGTTCACCGTTTGGGGGAGGCGGATGCGGTTTTGGAAGCTGAAGTTGCAGAAGTTTTGGCTGAGTGTGACAGCTCTGATCGAGATGAAGATAAGAGCAATCGTGTGATTTATATGGATTTTGGAGGAAGCAAATGATGGAACGCAACCCTTATATGGTGAGAGAGTGCTTGATTGCTTTGCGCTCTGCCTTTTTACAGTATGAGGTGAATGGCATTTTTATGCATGGACAAGATGTTCGAGAATTGAATGAGTATTTGCGTCGTTTGGCAGGCTATAACCACGTTTTAGGTCATGAGCTTATGCGGTGTCGTTGGCAATTGAAAGCGGGATGTGCGCCTTCTTCAGGGGATGTTGTGCCATTTCGTCGGTTTCAAAAAACATAAGGAGGAAGTTGGTGATGAATCCACAAATTGAACTTGAAGGCACGCGTTATATGAAGGATGCGAAAGGGGCTTTGGTGCCGGTAAACCTGATCCGTCCTGCGGATTTGTTAGAGGATGAAACGGTGCGCAAAATTATGGGTTTTGCGAAGGAGTTATCGGCAAGGATTGCGCGTTTTAACAACCATACGATTGCGGATTTGAGTGATTTTGATAGCTTGCTTGCGCAAGAATATGGTGTGGAGCGGCGTGGCAAAAAGGGCAATTGTACTTACACAAGCTTTGATGGTTTGCAACGCATTAAGGTGCAGGTACAGGAGAGTGTTGATTTTGGACCGCAATTGCAAATTGCCAAAAGCCTTCTTGATGAATGTTTGAATGAATGGTCTGCGGATGCGCGCCCTGAAATCCGTGCGATTATTACGCGTGCTTTTAATACGGATAAAGAAGGCAAGGTGAATCGAGGGGAGATCTTTATGCTGTTGCGTTTGGATATTGATGATCCACGCTGGAAAGAGGCGATGCGTGCCATTCGTGAGTCATTCCGTGTGACGACATCTAAGGAATATGTGCGTTTTTATGAGCGCGATAGCCTAGAAAGCGCTTGGCGTGCTGTGACCATTGATCTGGCGAAGACGTGAGGGGGGAGATGTCTTTAGCTGTCCTTCATATGGGAAAACGCGCGTTAGGTCTTGATGATGAGACCTATCGCGCACTGCTCTATCGCTTAACAGGCAAGCAATCGGCGAAAGATTTGAATTTTTCAGAAAAGCACTTGGTTATCGCTGAAATGAAAGCGTTTGGTTTTAAGCCGAATGGGAAGCGTTTAGAGGGTAAATATGCCAAGAAGTTACAGGCGCTCTGGATTGCTGGGTGGAATCTTGGCATTATTCGTGATCGTTCAGATAAAGCGTTGCTTGCCTTTGTGAAAAGACAGACAGGGATTGATCATGTTCGCTTTTTACGCGATAGCGATGATGCGGGCAAAGCTATTGAGGCGTTGAAAGGTTGGTTGCAGCGTGAGGGTGGGGTTGACTGGAGAGGAAAAAACCGCGAAGATTCATGGAGGAAGAAACCAAGCATTTCCATTTTGTGTGCCCAATGGAAGCGTTTGAATCCCGATGCTGTATTTGATGTGGAAGCTTTTCATCAAAGTGTTATGGCGTTAAGTGGTAAAGCTTTGGGTGAGATGAGTGGGGGCGACTTTAGAGAAGTTATGAATGTTTGGGGGCGGAAAATCCGTAAAGGTGTTAAAAGCGAGGGGTAAGCATGTATGCAAGAGGAAATCTATAGCGATTTTCCTGCCTTATTGCGTGAAATAGCTGATGTTGCGGGCAGTGAAGCAGCATGGAATATGATGCGGGCTTTTGGTGGACGAGAAGTTTATATACCCGGGCGTCTTGAGAGTGCGGATTGGTTGATTGAAATTGTTGGGTTTGAAGAGGCGCAGCAATTGATCAACCATTTTTGTTTTAATGGTTCGGGTGTGCGCCTTCTTATCCCCCTTGGCAGAGATGCTGAACGGCGGCAAAAAATGGTGCAAGCGTTGCAAAAAGGCTGGTCGGTTGATGCTGCAGCTGCTGTTTCTGGTATGCATGTGCGTACAGCCTATCGCTTGAAGAAGAAAATTTCTTCAAAAGAACCACAAGGTTTATTATTTCCAGAGTTTTATGAGTATTGAGAGTTTTGACTGACAGTGTCAGGCTTATATTGGGGGTTTGAAATCCGATAAACTGCGGATGGATTTTTATTCATTGAGTGGTTTGTTATGGTTTCAATAGATGCCTCTTTTCTTCATCGCCTTGCGCCTAAATTGGCGCATCATGCGCGCCAAGATTTTATTATCGTTGAAATGGCACGTGTGTTGCCTGAAGCTTTATCCTATGGAGCGATAACAACATCTTTGCGTGTTGCACATTTTTTAAGCCAATGTGCCCATGAGAGTGATGGTTTTTTTACCGTTTGTGAATATGCCTCTGGGCGCGCTTATGAGGGGCGGCGTGATTTAGGCAATGTCAACCCTGGGGATGGTGTGCGCTTTAAGGGGCGTGGTTTGATCCAATTAACGGGACGCAATAATTATCGCCGTTTTACGAAGTTTTGGCGCTTAGTCGATGAACAAGCGGTTGATTGTGAAGCATTTCCGCAAGTGCTGGAACAGTTTCCAGCTGCTCTTTGGTCTGCTGTTTGGTTTTGGCAGACGAGAGGCTTAAATAGGCTTGCTGACCAAGATGATGTCGTGAGGATTACCAAGGCGATTAATGGCGGCAAGAATGGACTTGTGCAACGCTTGACCTATTTAAACCGCGCCAAAAAACTTTTGGGACTTGGAGGCGAGGTGAAGGTATGAAACCGTCTTATCGTGGTTCTAGGCTCTATTTGTGGTGGTCCTTTTGGTTTGCTTGGGGGGTTATTTTTTTGCTCGTTTCTGGTGGCTTGTGGGGGGCTCCGCATATTGTTGATATGGCGAGCATTTCTATTCCTTCGATGGTGGCGATTATTGTTGGCAATCTGGGGGTGCATCGTGGCTTTGGTTCGTTGGATTTTTCTAATAGGAAACATTCCCATAAGCGGCATAGCAGCTCCTATGATGGGGTGGAGATAACGAGGTGGGGAGATAAAAGCAATGTTTAGCCCTGTTTCAAAACTGTCTTTTGGTCTGCTTTTTTTGGTCAGTGTGATGTTGGCGGCTTTTGGCTTTATGAAAGTGCAAGTTTTAAAGGCGGAAAAGGCGCGTGATTTGTATTGGCAGTTGGAGATTGCCAAGGCTTCTGCACGCGCACAGCTTGAGATGGAGCGACAAAGGCAAGCAGCGTTTGAAGCTGAGCATCAAGCGCAAGGGGTGATTTCGGCTTTGGAACAAAAGCTTGTGAAAATGGAGGAAGTCAATGGGAAGTTGCCGGTTACTGGCGGTGGCATTGGGCTTGAGCGTGTGCGCTTGCTCAACACACAAGCCGGTGGGTAGCCTTTCTTATCATTTTTTATCGGTTGAATTGCCGCCTGTTGTTCGCATGGCGTGTGCCCGCCCAGCTTTATTGCCAGAGCGTGCTTTGAATGCGCGCGAAGTGGTGCACTATTGGGGGCGTGATCGTGCTGCTTTACTGATCTGCGAACAACGCAGAAAAGCTGCGGAGCGGGCGATTTTAGGCAAAAGAGAGGGGGGGTTCAAGTGAACTTGGATATCAGTGTTGCCAATGGCTGGTTGTCTTTATTGTTATCGGTTATTGCGATTTGTGGGGTTTTGAGAGCCTATTTTTCTTCAGGTGCGCGGGAAATGCTTAAAGATATCACGGCGCTTAAAGAGCGTGTGCAAAAGTTAGAAACGGAGATGGACTTTTTGCCTGATCGTGATGCGCTGCAAAGATTGGAAGTGAATATGGAGAAATTGAATGGTCGTCTCAACACGCTTTCTGCACAATTACAACCGGTGGCAGCCATTGGTGAGCGCTTGCAAGAGTTTTTGTTGGAGAATGCCAAGAAATGAAAGCAGATATGGATAAAATCATCCGTGAAGAAGCGCGGTTGATTATTTTAAAAGGGCTTGCTTGTGAGCGCAGCGAAACTTTATCGAGTGCGATGATTGAGCGGCTTTTATACAGTTATGGCATCAGACGCGATCGCGATTTTGTGCATAATGAACTGGCATGGATGGAAGATCAAGGTGCTGTTACTTTAAAATGTGTGGGTTCAGTTTTTCTTGCGGCGTTAACAGAACGGGGAGCGCGTCATTTAGACCGGAGCTTTTCCATTGAGGGGATTAAGCGGCCTAAACGTTCATCAATAAAAGACGAGGTGAAGGATGCGCAAGGTCGGGCGTGGACGTTTAACGGCGATTGATTTATTGCCGCAAGCTTGTGATCAAATTATTGCTGCTGCTGCTGAGGCTTTAAACGGGCGTGAGAAGACGCAAATGGCTATTTATGGTGAGTTTAAAGCGGCTTTGAAGGCTTTACGAAAGGAAACGGGTCTCAGCTTTTCTATACCCTCCTTTTCGAGTTTTAATCGGTATTCTTTGCGGCTAGCCGTGATGTCACGGCGCCTAGAACAGACAAGAGAAATTGCAGCAAGCCTCTCGCAGCGCTTTGATGCCAAAGCTTCTGACAATATCACTCTTTTGACGGCAGCAGCGATTAAGGAGTTGATTTTTTCAACGTTAAGCAGCGGGAAAAACCTTTCGCCAAAAGCGGCACAAGAATTGGCCAATGCGCTTAAAGGCGTGTTGGCGGCTGAACATTTGTCGACCACCAGACGGCAGAAGCTTGAGAAGGATTTTACCAGCAAAGCAAGTAAAGCGGTTGACGCAGCAGCAGCAGCGGCGGGGCTCTCAGAAGAAACAGCGCGAGCTATTCGTGCGCAGGTGTTGGGGGTAAAACATGGCTGAACAGCCCTTTTCAAAAAGTCATGTCTTTGATCATCAGAATACCTATGACATTTGGCGGAAAAGTACTTTTCCCAAAGAGAGTGATCCCTTAGCGGAAGGCGTTTTGATGGCGCATCAACGGGCATGGATTGAAGATAAGTCCCCATTAAAATTGGTTGAAAAGGGGCGGCGGACCGGCATTACTTTTGCAGAAGCTTTGGATGATACACTGATTGCAGCGGCGGCACGTGAAGCGAGGGGCGATAATGTTTTTTATATTGGTGACACCAAAGACAAGGGGCGGGAATTTATTGGCTATGTGAGCAATTTTGCTTCGGCAATTACGAGCCATAGTGGGGATGTTGAGGAATTTTTATTCTCTGATCAAAGGGCGGATGGTTCAACAAAATATATCTCTGCTTATCGGGTGCGTTTTGCTTCAGGTTTTCGGATTGAGGCGCTTTCTAGCCGCCCTGAAAACATTCGGGGGCTACAGGGCATTGTGGTGATTGACGAGGCGGCTTTTCATCAAGATGTGCGCTCTGTTTTGGATGCGGTCAATGCTTTGTTGATTTGGGGAGGCAAGATCCGTGTGATCTCCACCCATAATGGTGTTTTAAACCCTTTCAATGAATTGATCCGTGAGGCGCGAGCAGGAAAAGTGCCTTTTTCGGTGCATTGTTACCCCTTTGGTGTTGCTGTTAAAAATGGCTTGTTTAAACGGGTTTGTGCCATGAAGGGGGAGGTGTGGAGTTTAGCATCTGAGCAACAATGGGAAGAGCAAATTCGTGCGTCTTATGGGGTGCGTTTGGCTGCGATGCGCCAAGAATTAGATGCCATACCAGCCGATCAAGAAGGGGCTGCTTTAACACGCTTACAGATTGAAAATTGTTGTGCGCCAGATATTGCGGTGTTGCGTTTTGCTTGTGTGGATGATTTTAAAAATCAATCGGAACATCAACGAAGTGTTGCTGCTTTTGCTTGGTGTGAGAAACATATAAAACCTCTTCATATTGGGCTTGACCGGCGGCGCCAACATGTTTTTGGCGTTGATTTTGCGCGCAGCGGCGATGCGACATCGATTGTGGTGATGGAGGTGGGACAAGATTTGGTGCGCCGTGTACGGTTTATGGTGGAATTGCGCAATACGCCGTTTGATCAACAAAGAGAGATTTTATTTTATGGGGTGAATGGTTTGCCGCGTTTGATGGGCGGCGCGTTAGATGCGCGGGGCAATGGGGCTTATTTAGCGGAAAAAGCGGCGCAGCGTTATGGGGCTTGTGTGAGGGAAGTGCAATTGTCGCAAAGTTGGTATGGCAAAGAAATGCCGGCTTATTTGGAAGCTTTTGGGGATGGGTCCATTGTTTTGCCGCGCGATAGTGACATTGTTGCCGATCATCAAGCGCTTGCTTATGTCAATGGCATTGTGAAAATTCCAGACAATCATCGTTTTAAAGGCAGTGACGGTTTTATGCGCCATGGTGATAGCGCGATTGCTTGCGCTTTGGCTTATTTTGCCAGCCGCCAAACTCCTGAAATTTATGATTATACCCCTGTGAGAGAGGCTTATCGTTTTGATGAAAGCCCGCTCTTTTCAACGCCTTTTTTTTCAACAATGCGATCAAAGATTTATTGATGGGATGATGAGATGGTAAAACTTTTAGATCAGTGGGGCAGGGCGCTTAATATCAAAGGGTTGGAGAGGGAAGTCGCAAGCCCTACCGTTAATGGTATTCGTGATGTGTGGTCACAAACCATTGTCAGTGGTCTCACCCCTGCGCAACTTGCTGATATTTTGCAACAGGCAGCACGGGGGCATCCAGAGCAGTTTTTTCAACTTGCCGATGATATGGAAGAGCGTGATTTGCATTATCGTGCTGTGCTTGGCATGCGTAAAAATGCCCTTACAGGGGTGGAGCCTGGAGTGATTGCCGCAAGCAACAGTGCACAGGACAAAAAGATTGCGGATGCGGTGCGAGAAGTGATTAGTGCACCCACTTTTGTTGATGATTATGTGACGGATTTGTTAGATGCTTTGGGAAAAGGCTATGCGGTTGTTGAAACTTTGTGGGACAAGAGTGCTAAGGAATGGTGGCCGGTTGCTTGGAAATGGCGGGACCAGCGGTTTTTTCAATTAGACCGGCGGGATGGTTTTCATTTGCGTTTAAAAGAAGAGGGGTCTCACTATGGTATTGAGTTGCCTGCTTATAAATTTTCTATTCACAGACCGAAGTTAAAAAGTGGGTTGCCTATCCGCACGGGGCTTGCACGGCTTGCAGCTTGGGCTTTTTTGTTTAAATCTTATACCTTAAAAGATTGGATGGCTTTCTTAGAAGTTTACGGTATGCCTTTGCGTGTGGGCAAATATGGTGCGAGCTCTTCTCATGAGGAACGACGGGTTCTCATTCAAGCGGTGCGTGATTTATCCAGTGATGCGGCAGCGATTATTCCCAAAGAGATGGAGATTGAATTTATTGAAGCAGCAGGGGGCAGTGGCAATGCGGTGTTTGCTTCTAAGGCGGAATATTTAGATCGACAAATTTCTAAAGGTGTGTTGGGACAAACGATGACGACGGATGATGGTTCGTCCTTTTCGCAAGCGCGCATTCATGAAAATGTGCGCCATGATATTGCCAGAGCTGATGCACGACAATTGGCATTGACGGCCAATCGTGATTTAATTGTGCCCTTTGTTGAGATTAATTTTGGGCGCCAAGAGCGCACCCCCCTTGTCTATTGGCCGATTTCGGAAAATGAAGACATTAAAGCGATTAGTGATGCGCTGGAAAAACTCGTGCCTTTAGGTTTGCGTGTTGGGGCGCAAGAAGTGCGCAATAAGATTGGTTTTTCGCAACCAAAAAAGGAAGAAGATGTTTTAAAGGCTCCTGATAATGCGCCTGATGATGAGAGGGGAGAAAAGGCTCATGTTTGTGCTGATTGTGGAGGTGTTTTTGATGTTTCTGTGACAAGAGAGAGCAAGGGTGCAAAAGAGAAGGGTGGGAAACATCACGACGAATTAGACCGACTTTCTGAAGAAGCTTTAAGCGACTGGGAAGAGGACTTAGAACCCCTTTTAGAGCCTTTTAAAAAGCTTGTGAGAGAAGCAAAAAGTTATGAGGATATCCTAAAAGGCTTAGATGAATTGCTCGGTGAGATGGATCATCACGCATTAGCAGCGCGCTTGGCAAAAGTACAAATGATTGCACGTGGGCTTGGGTATCATGGATGAGGAACTTTTTAAAACCGCCCCAAAAGAGGTCACCCGTTATTTTGAAGCCAAGGCACTTGTTCCAAGCTTTGATTGGCGTGATGTGGCACCAGAAGAACATGCTTTTTCCTTTACGGTGGCAAAATCGGTGGGCTATGATATTTTGGAGGATTTTAAGCAAGCGGTTGGAGAAGCCATAAAGCATCAAGTTCCTTTTCAAGATTTTCAAAAAAATTTGATGCCGATTTTACAGGAAAAGGGTTGGTGGGGTAAAAAGACTGCCATTGACCCCAAAACTGGTGAAAAGAGCGTGGTACAATTGGGCAGCCCACGGCGTTTAGAAACGGTCTATTGGGCCAATACCATGAGTGCGCATGCGGCAGGCGAGTGGGAGCGCACACAAAATAATAAAGAATTTTTGCCCTATCTCACCTATGCTTTGTCAAGTTCAGAACATAAGCGTTTAGAACATGAAAGTTGGGTGGGGTTTACCGCACCTGTTGATGATCCGGTTTGGGATTGGCTTTATCCGCCCAATGGTTGGCGGTGTAAATGCAGTGTGCGACAGGTAAGCCGTTATGAAGCAGAAGATTTAGGCTATGAAGAGGGGGCAGAGCCACTTCATGTTGAAAAGCAGGTTTGGCACAATAAGCGAACGGGGAAAATTGAGAAGATACCAAAGGGGATTGATCCTGGTTGGCATTTGAACCCTGGGAAACATCGGGCGCAAAATTTAAGCAATTTTTTGAGTGATAAAGTCTCTGTGATGGGGGACAATGACAAACGCATTGCCATTGAAGATATTGTGGGTTCGCCAATTTTGGAAGCCATGTTTGAAGGACGGATGCCTCGCGGGTTTATACCCATTGCACCGATACCACAAAAGGTGGGTGATGTTTTTGCAGCGGAAAATTCTCTTATTCGCTTATCCGCAGACAGTGTGAAACATATTTTGTTAGAGCATCAAGCGCGTTCTCTTCACTTGGATGATTTTCGTGGCGCCATTCAAACACTCATAAAACCCCATGGAATTATCAGGCGAAAAGGTGTACCGAGCGTTATGTTTTTTGGTGAAAGTGGTGGGACATGGTGGCGCTTTGTGGTCAAATTTGTAGCAAGCAAACAAGAATGGTGGTTGACCTCCATGCATAAAAAAAACTCTAGAGAAATTGGACGCTTATTGGATGCGGCTGAAAAAAAGGGCGAGAGGTTGTTGTAAAGAGAACACCGGAAAGACCTGCTGGCTTTTGTGAAAAGAGAAGGCGTGGAGGGCGGTCAACTCCTCGCAGATCCGGTAAAACCGTCCTGGTATAACTGGCTCACGCCTCGTGGATAGAAGTAACAGTTTAAAAGTTTAAAAGCAATCTTAAAAAAACGGCTTGAGAGAGGCTTTTTTTGTATAAGGCGATAAATTGTACCTCTAACTTCACAACGGCGCTCTATCGCCTTTGAAGTGCCTTTGAAAACGATTTTATGGGATGGTTTGGCACGGGGGTTTCTCTCACAAGGAGAAGAATAGGGAAAAGAGTGCTTTTTTGAGAAATCCTCTTTTGACTGACAGTGTCAGACTTATGGTGGGAGTAAGTTTCATGCATTGTATTGCCAATGACAATTGTAAAGCAATAGGCAATGTGTATGGAGCAAGAATTTCACGAAGATCAAAAAGATGGGCATGCAGAAACATTTCATGCTGCGTTAATAGATCTTTGCCAAGACGCCACCGTTAGCCAAGCGCCTGAATGGGTAGAGCTTTTGCCCAAAGCGCCCCATGTGAAGGCACGTGATGGACGACAATGGCATTATAACCCGCAAACGATTTTAAAAGCCTTTGCAGCCAATAAAGGACCGCTTGTAATTGATTATGAGCATGGGCAACATCACCGTGCGAGAAATGGTTTAGAGGCACCTGCCAGTGGCTGGATTGAAGAATTAGCAGAGCGGGATGGTGCGATTTGGGGGCGTGTTAAATGGACCGATATGGCTACCAAAAAGATTGTTGCCCGAGAATATCGCTATCTTTCGCCGGAGTTTCGCCATTCCAAGAAAGGTGAAATTTTAAATTTAGCAGGTGCGGGACTGGTCAATCGTCCAGCCCTTGTCATGACGGCTTTAAGCCGTGAACAGCCTTCCCCTATAACTTTGACGGAGAAAATGATGGATTTGACAGCCATTGCCAGTGCACTATCGCTGGCAGAAGATGCTAAAGCGGATGAGGTTTTAGCAACGCTTAAAGCGCGCGAAAAGGAACGCGTGGAATTAAATGCCCAATTAACAAAAGCGCGAGAAGATTTAGCGCTTTTGCAAGAAGAGCAAAAAAATACTGCCATTGAGAGTCTTTTAGACAAGACCATTGAAGAGGGCAAGATTTTGCCGGCTGCCCGCGAGGAATATCGTGCGCTCTGTAGCCTTGAAGGGGGGATGGAGCATTTTAAAAGTTTGGTCGAGAAGTTGCCGGCGCTTGCCTCAACAAGCCCTTTAGAAGTGTGTGCTTTAGCACAAGAACCAAAGCTTGCTCCAGAAGAGGTTGCTGTTGCGGCACGCCATTATCAGGAAGAGCAGAAGCAAAAAGGCTTTGACATCACCATTAGCCAAGCGGTTGAGTATATTAGCGAGCAAAAGGAGCGCCAATCATGAGTACGATGATTTTGATTAAATCTTTTCGCGCTGGAGATGTGATTTCACCTTATTGCATTGTTGCAGCACGCACTGAGGGAATGGTGGCAACGGCTTCTGGTAAGGGTGATAAATTATTAGGGACTGCTGGGTCATTGAGTGCCAAGGCTGGTGAGATGATTGATGTTGGCCAATGTGGTTGGGGCGAAGTGGTTTGTGGAGGCAATGTTTCCTTTGGTGATTTTTTGACCTCTGACCCCAAAGGACACGCCATTAAAGCGGAAGCCGCAGATCGCACCATTGGTATTGCCATGAGTGATGGTTCTGCTGGTGATGTTATTTCTTTTAAAATTAATTAATCGAGGCATAAAATGAACAGACCTTTTCCCATTGATCCAACACTCACCGCTATTGCTATTGGTTATCGCAATCCAGCAGGTTCTCTTATTGGCGATAAAGTTTTGCCACGCGTTTGTGTTTTAAGTGAGGTGTTTAAATATAGTGAATTTCCCTTAGCGGAAAATTTTACCGTGCCTGAACTTGAAGTTGGGCGGAAAGGGCGCCCGAATGTGGTGGAATTTTCTGCCTTTGAACGGGAAGCCAGTGTCAAAGATTACGGACTTGATGATCTTATCCCCAATTCAGATATTGAAGCAGCGGCACGCGCCAGGGCGGAGCGACGCTCTCGTTATAACCCAGAAAAGACAGCTGTAGAGGGACTTGCCAATTTGCTAGAATTGGGGCGTGAAGTGCGTGTTGCAGCCCTTGTGCAAAGAAGTGAAAATTACGCACCAGAGCGTGTGATTACGCTTAAGGGTGAAAATAAATTTAGCGATTATGAGAAATCTGACCCTTATGCCACTTTAGATGAGGCGATGGATAAAAGTCTCGTCTATACGCCCAACACCATTGTGATGGGCAAAGTTGTTTGGTCAAAACTCAAACGTCATCCCAAAATCATTAAAGCCGTTAAAGGGGGTGGCACTGCTGATGGTTTTGTCACCAAGGCGCAATTTGCTGATCTGATGGAAATACACCCCGATCGTTTACTCATTGGTGAATCGCAAGTGAATTTGGCACGTAAAGGGCGTTCGGCACAATTGGCACGCGTTTGGGGCAATAAGATTGCACTGCTTTATATTGACCCTACCAAACAACAGGCAGATGGATCGGTGATCAGTTGGGGCTTTAGCGCCCAGTTGGGCGAGCGTTTGTCTGGAGTGATCCAAGATCCAGATATCGGCTTATCAGGCGGTAAACGGGTGCGTGTGGGGGAACGGGTGTGTGAATTGGTCGCTGCAAAAGATGCCGGCGTTTTGTTGCAAGAAGTTGTCTAAGGGAAACTTTTAAACATGGCTTATGCAAGCAAAACATTGATTGAAGAGCTCTGGGGTGATGACTTCTTGGATGATTTGTGCGGGATGGATGAGAGTTCTGATCCAGTTTTTTCAGAGCAAGCCATTGCCCGCGCGCTCGAACAGGCAAGTGGTGAGATTGATGTGCATTTGTCTCATCGCTACTGCGTCCCCATTGCTGGACAGCCAGCGGCTCTGGGTATGATCTGTGTCAATATTGCTGTTTATAATTTAGCCATACGCCATACGGCACTGACCACGACTATTGAAGATCGTTACAAACAGGCGGTTGAACTCTTGAAACGCATTGCGGAAGGCAAAGCGGGTTTAGGCATAGATGAACCTAAAATTATGAGCGAAGATGGTCCCGTGCGTGATGGGGCTTTTTTTCATGCCAAGCCGCGTTTGATGGGAAGATAATATGTCTGTTGCAACCCATATTGAGATTAAAGAGATGGGGCTTGAAGCGGCTTTATCCTTTTTGCAAAAGGGAGCTGATAGCTCGATGGGGACTTTGGCACAAGGGGTTGGGCGTCTCATTCAAGAGAGCACAAGACGGCGGATTCAAAGCGAAAAAACGTCTGCCCAAGGAGAGAAGTGGAAAAACAATCATGCCCGCACCTCCATTCTTTATGCCAGTGGGGCGCTTTCACGCTCCATTGATATGAAGGCTTCACCAGAACAGGTGATTGTGGGCTCTGGGTTGGTTTATGCGCGGATTCATCAATTGGGTGGGGTCATTCGCCCGAAAAATGGCAAGACACTGCGCTTTTTTCTTAAAAGCGGCAATGCACACCGCTTTGTTTGTGTGCATCAAGTGACCATGCCCGCACGCCCTTATTTGGGGCTTTCAGAGCACAATAAAGTGGAAATTGTCAAAGCGACAGAAGACTGGCTGGAAAGGGTCTTTTCATGAGTCAAACGATCACACAAGCAGGGCGCATTAATCAGTTTCGTGAAGCGGTGATAAGAAGCCTTAAAGGCGCTTTACCGGATGTGCGTGATTGCAGCTGTCAATTTGGACGTTTTAACTTAGAAGAATTGGAAACACAGATGCTGGTGGCTCCAGCCGTGCGTGTTGCGGTGTTAGAAAGCCGTTTAATTTCTGTTGCTTCTGGACAGATGAGTGCTGATCTTCATTTAGGGGCTTTTATTATTACCACAGGTAAAGAGCGTGATGTTTCCAGTTGGCTTTTAGCAGAAGCCATTGCGGTGCTTTGTCATAGCGGGCAATTGTGGGGACTAACGCATTTGAGTGCCCCGCGTGAGGTGCAAATTGAACCGATTATCTCTGCGGCGATTAAGCAGCGTGGTGTATCGATAAGCGTGGTGGAATGGCACCAAGATTTGCATCAGTTGGGACATGATATTTTTTGTGATGAAGGACAACTCAAAAGTGGTTTGATTTCATGGGACAATGAGGTGGGGGCATGAATGATGCGCATTTGTTGAGTGACACCTTGCGGCAAATAATGAAGCGTCTTGATGCGCTTGAACGCTGTCTTGCCAACCAGCACATGATCGGGCGGGTTGTGCAAGTTGATGGCCATAGGGTGCGGGTGAAACTTTCCGAACAGGGTTCCAATGGACAAGCGGTTTTATCGCCTTGGCTACAAGCGCAAGAAGCTTCTGGCGCTCTTTCAAGCAATATGCCTCTCCATGTTGGTGATCCGGTGCGCTTGTTAAACCCCCATGGCGAAATTGGTTCCGCCTCTCTGGTGGTGCGCGATAGTTATAGTGAGGATGCGCCTAATCCCGCACGCTCGCCGCAAGAACTTGCTCTGTGTTATGCGGGTGGCGCTTTGCGAATGACAAAAGATGAGCTCATTCTCTCCCATGGGGAAAATCAAATTCATTTGAGTGAAAAAGGTTTGGTGCTTTCTCATCAAGCAACCCGTGTTGAATTAACGGGTAGTGTGCACATTCAAGCAGAAGATTTACAGCATAATCAAAAATCTGTTGGCGCAAGCCACAAACACGGTGGGGTCAAAATGGGTCCCTCCACAACCTCTTCCCCTCTTTAAAGGAGTTTATTATGCGTGAGAACACTTATGTTATTTTAACCAATGCCGATTTTGTTGCAGGCAAGCGTTCACCGGGCAAGGGTGAGGAAATTTGTTTAAGTGAGGAAGAGGCTAAATATCCGTTGCTGCTTGGTCAGATCACTGAAAAACCAGCACCTGTTGTTTCTGCGCCCCCAACTGTTTCTACCACAAAGACAAGCAAAGGAGCTTAAAGCATGCGGTGCGGGATGAGCGAAAAGGATGGCTCTCTTTTATATGGCTTTGCGCATTGTCAACAGTCACTTCGTAAATGTCTGACGACAAGAATTGGGACACGGGTTTTGCGTCGTCATTATGGATGTGATGTTGGAGCATTCCAAGACGCCAATGCTGATCCTGCGACGATGATGCAGCTTTATCAAGCAATTGTTGAAGCACTCGATGATCCAGAGTGTGGAGAGCCTGGGTTTTCGTTGCAGAGGATTGATCTGACAAAAGCAACGCGTGAAGGTACATTTCATTTTGTTTTAACGGGTGTTTTTTATCCCGATGGGCATTTGGGGGATTGGTCACACCAAGAGCCAATGAGCATCAATTTAGAGGTTGGTGATGACTGAGTTTGAACCTTTATCCATTCCACAAGCTCCCCCTCCACAACTCCCTCTCCCACAAATTATTGAAGAGCTTTCTGTTGAAGCCATTTTAGAGCAAAAGATCACGCGTTTGACTGAGCTTTTTGCAGCGCATCATATTCCTTATAATGTGGAAAAGACGGCTTATGATCCGGTTGTCATTCAATTGCAAGCGGCGGCTTATGAAGAGTTGCTTTTGCGCCAGCGAATTAATGAAGTGGCGCGAGATAATTTACTCACATTTGCCCGTGGAACAAGTTTAGATCATTTGGGGGATTTTCATGGGGTCACGCGCCTTTTGGATGAAGATGATGAGCGGTTTCGCCGCCGCATTCGCTTGAATAGACAAGGACATTCCACAGGTGGCACAGCGCCACGTTACCAATATTTTGCCCTCTCAAGCGATATCCATGTCAAAGATGCTTTTGTTTATCGTGTGGCTAAAAGTCCACTTATTCATGTTGCGCTTTTTAGTGACGCCCCTTCAGGGGTGGCTGATGAGGCTTTAATTGCCAAGGTACAAGCAGCCCTTGATGCCCCCCATGTTAAAATGACCAATGACCACATCTTTGTGAAAAGCGCGGTACAGCGGATGATCAATGTTTCTGCTGATTTTTGGTTGTTACCGGATGAAGGCTCCTTTGTTTTGGAAAGAGCGGAGCAGAATTTAAGAGCAGAATGGGCGCGTGCGCAAAGGCTTGGGCGTGATTTGTCTTTAAGTTGGATACTAAGCCGCTTGATGGTTGAGGGCGTTCACCATGTGAACATAACGCAACCTTGTGAGGATATTTTGGTCGCACCTGATGAAGCGGTCGCACTAGGGGATATTGTTTTGTCTGAACGGGGGCGTGCTTATTGATGCTTTCCTCACTTTTGCCCCCGAATTCTAGCTTGTTTGAACGTTGTTTTGCAGAAGCAATGGCTCTTGACCCTCACGTTAAAACCGCACTGGAAGAAATACCCCGCGCGAAATTTATTACGCGTCCGCCTTCTTGGTTGCCCTTTTTAATAGACGAATATGGCTTACAAGAATTAAACCCTTATTTCTCTAACCTTTATGATTTAATTGATCAGGGTCTTGCATGGCAAAATATTCGCGGCTCCCTTGCGGCAATAGAGATGGGGCTTGAATGGCTAGGGATTTCTGCACGCTTTCAACCCGCTTGGACGGGGCGGGTATGGTGGAATTCCTTTCAACTTGATTTTGATCAGTTGCCTGAACGCAAAAGCCTTGAAGCCATTGAAGCGATTACCGACCTTTCCAAAAGTTTGCGCTCTGATTTTCGCCGTGGGACCTATGGTTATGATGTGCAAG
>NZ_JBHILY010000094.1:0-570 GCF_042193555.1 Bartonella sp. PS17NMGDW
CTTAAAACAACAAGCGGATTGGTTACCGAAATAATCAGTCTTCTGTGCATTAAAGACTTTGACTCATTATATGCTACACGCATATAATAGCTTTGTCGGGTGTGGTTACGCTATACAATACCCTTTCGGGGGAAAGGCATAACGACGGGCTTGTTGCCGTGTTTTTCAGCACCCGGCATTTTTATAAAAAATGTCAATGAAAAACGTCTAACAACAAGGAGTTCTCATGAATACTCTTATTCCAATATCGGAACAAATCATTGATCAGGAAACTGTTCAAACTGTTAACGCTCGTGATTTGCATACGTTTTTGAAGGTAACATCTCGTTTTAACGATTGGATTATTAATCGTATTAAAGAATATGGTTTCCTAGAAAATAAGGACTTTGCGAGTTTTACTAAAAATTTAGTAAAACCTAAAGGCGGTCGTCCAAGTACAGAATATCACATCACTTTAGACATGGCGAAAGAGCTCTCAATGGTGGAACGTAACGAGAAAGGACGTCAAGCACGCCGTTACTTTATTGAGTGTGAAAAGAAACTGAGAAACCAATCTGTTGATTATGATCG
>NZ_JBHILY010000095.1:0-569 GCF_042193555.1 Bartonella sp. PS17NMGDW
GTCCATTGGCAAGGGATAAGCTAGGCAGCCTATCATCATGAGCAGGGCAACGGGCTATTCCATAACGCCCATGCCAAGTACCACGCAAGGCACGTGTGATACCCCGCGCATTCTTAAAAGAACACATCATTTTAAATCCTATAACGTTGCGTCATAGGACGGATTGTGCTATCTCTAGGGTGATGAGTTTGAGAAAGCCTTGTCCGTCCTTACGTGACAAGGTTTTTTTATGCCGCGTCACTTTGACGTTGCTGTTTTGCTTGTTCGATTACATTCAAAAGATCCGATTGTAACCAACGGGATAAAAAACCAAATTTTAAAGGTTTTGGGAGAGAGCCATTGGTTACATGACGGCGGAAAGTTGAGACACTCATATGAAGCAATTTTGCACTTTCACGGTCTGTCAAAAGAATATCATTTTCTGTCATACTAAAATCCTTTCAAAAGTAAAAAAATGGTAACAAATCATAAGCATTTATTAACCATATTTTGGTTCATTTTTGAAGGTATTTTATTTATAGAAAACAATATTTTATCATATAATTTCTGATGTGATAATTTATGAATCT
>NZ_JBHILY010000096.1:0-567 GCF_042193555.1 Bartonella sp. PS17NMGDW
GCTTTAGAATTGCTACTGTTATGTTGCTCTTCACTAGGCTTGCCTATTCTCATGAATGAAATGCGCTTGCCTCCTAAAGCTAGGTTACGCGTATTTTCAACTGCTATAAAAACCTTCTCAGCAACACCATAAAGCCTGCTTTCTAAATCGCGACAATACTGCGCCAGATCAGCGCATGAGGGGACAAATGTTGTGGACATGCCTTTTGCCTCACCACGTATAAGATTTTTAACGGCTTGCAATAAAGACCAGAGTGAAATGCCGTTAAGAGCAGCGATATAAGCCTTTGCACGCGCTTCTGCATTCGAAACTTTTTGCATTGTCAAACCACCTTCAAGCACATCAAGAGCTTCTGCTATGTCTTCAACAGATGCTTTCAAGGTAAGTAAGTTTTGAACAGTCTGATAAGCTTCTAAAGCTTGTTTCTCTAGGGTTTTTGTCAATTGACTGCCATTGATCAAGGTCCATGGGAATTCCAGAGTTACACATCGCTCTATCTGTTGCACGGTATCTTGTAGAGGCGTCACTAAGCTGTGTTGCACCGATAAGATTACGGATTGTCTCTCC
>NZ_JBHILY010000097.1:0-566 GCF_042193555.1 Bartonella sp. PS17NMGDW
AGGGCCTACACTGCTCCACGACTCACCCAACACTGTAGCTCAGGACACAGTCGAGGCATCTGGGCCCCTCCAGCTCCCCGGCCCAGCCCCGCCCACCCCCCCCAGCAGCTCCTGGAGCCCCTTTTAAACATCTGCATGGATGAACATTGAGTTGACCTGATGAAAGTTACCAGAGCACATCCAAAAGCAAAGTTGGTTTTGCGGATTGCCACTGATGATTCCAAAGCAGTCTGTCGTCTCAGTGTTAAATTCGGTGCCACGCTCAGAAATAGCAGGCTCCTTTTGGAACGGGCAAAAGAGCTGAATATCGATGTCGTTGGTGTCAGCTTCCACGTAGGAAGCGGCTGTACCGATCCTGAGACCTTTGTGCAGGTCCGGAAGAGAATCGGCTATGTCTTCATGACAAGAGCAGGAGAGACGGCAGAGATATGCTGCTAGGTGAATATATATTTATATAATAAATCCGTAAGTTAATAAAGTAAATAGTAATCCTCTGAAAGTTTTTAATTCTTTTTTATAGTTTTTTGTGTTTTTTTGTGATTTTTTTTTTTTTTTTTTGGTTTTTG
>NZ_JBHILY010000098.1:0-559 GCF_042193555.1 Bartonella sp. PS17NMGDW
GCACTGCCGCACTATCCCAAACCATTTTCAAAGGGTCTAAACGCGTAATTACCGGTTCACCATCAAGACTATTTTCGTAATCAAGCCGCGTATCTGTCCACCCCATACCGCAGATGACAGCATCTTGGAAAGCATCACTATCAGCATATTCAGCATGTGCCATGTCGCGAAACCATTCTGCTGCTCCTGTAAGCAATTCACTTGGCAATGCCTTGCCTATTTGACGGGGAATGAATTGCACCTCTCGTTTATTGTTACGCTCTGAACCCACAACGGCATTAACCAATGGTGCAATACGGTTAAACGTGATCACCATTGTAAAATTGAAAATCCTCCCTTGCGTGTTCACGCCATTTGTTCACATGCTCCACATCTTCTTTGTACCACCCCACAAGCTTGCGAAACAAACCTTCTGTTGACAGATCTGAAATGTTGCTCTCTTGCTCTAAATGCTCTTCATCATCCATCATTCTGCCATCCATGACGTGCTCTCATAAGTTTCTCTACCACTATAAGCTGGTCTCTTCTGTTTTTGCATCGGCTGTTCATACCCCACACA
>NZ_JBHILY010000016.1:0-23779 GCF_042193555.1 Bartonella sp. PS17NMGDW
TCAAAAACCAATGCCTTGCCATTGACGATAGCATTACCATACACCTTGGCACCTCTAAAGATTTTCGCATCATTATAGATTTTAGCATTTTCATAAACAGTTGCATTGAAAAGAACCGCGGCATTATCATAGACCCAGCAATTGCCATCATGGGATAAGTTGCTTTCATTTTCAATAAAACCGCCGAGGTCTCCCGCCTTAACATCATCAAAATCTCTTAGAGCACGTATACGGTGTAAAGTAAGACCATCAAAAGTGAAGTTTTCATTGGTAAATTCGTATTTTTTTGCAGACTCTTGTTGATTAACAGATGTGATTTCGTTTGCAATGTTAGAGGAAATTGTATTTTGGGAAGTTTTTATTATAGAATTTTTCATTTTAAATTCTTTCTAATCGTAATGAAGTTTTCAATTGACGCGCTATAAAGGCGCCGGGCGTTGAAAACACGGCGATTAGTCCGTCGTCACACTTTTCCCATAAGGGTATTGCATGGTGTGACACACCCGACAAAATCATTATACGCTTTAATACGTATAAAAAACAGTCAGTATTTTAAAGACTTTGGAAAGATTGTTTCGTAACCTATCCGCTAATCGTTAAGTGTTTTCAGCACTTGAATATTTATATAACAAAATACGTATTTATTGTCAAATAATATTTTATATTTTTTGATACTTTTTTCTTATTTTTTAAATACGTTATGTATTGATAATATCTTATGCTTATTAATTGCTTATTTTATATTTATGTGCTTTTAAAGATATATTATAGGCTTTATGAAACGATTGCGTTATTTTCTGAATCTATACATTTATAATATTTAGAAACGCTCTCATCATACGTATTTTTAGTTTTATAACCTATCAGTTTTTTTACTAAATGGTTTTTAAGATTTCTGTTAATTTCCTTTATAACGCATTTGCAATTTAACAGCCTTTTATAGCTGTTACCTTCTTTATAGCTACCGCATCATTTTTCATTTTCATAAGAGCAATGATAAAGATGATAATGTGATTTATTTGTTATAAAACATCTAAAGAGAGACTGATAATTATAGAGATTATCGAACTCTCTTTTAATAAACTTTTGTCATTTTTGTCAGTTCTTTTTAGAACCTATATCATTTTTTTTAAATGAGATAAAATTAAAATCATTATATTTCAATAAGTTAAGTTTTATCAATTTTTCAAAATACAACTTATTAAAACAACCATAACAAATAAATACAACTATAAATATATATTTGTCAGTTTGTGTCAGTACATTGAATCGACAAAAGTGATCATTTAGTGAATGATTAAAACGTGTCTTATGAGAGTATGTGATCTTTTAAAGCCTTTCAAAAGAAAGGGATTATAATCATAATAAATGCTATCAAGACCATTATGGTTGTGAGTTTTGGAGGTTTAGGGGTTTTTGGGGGTTTTGGAGGTGCTTTTTACGCCGCCCCCTTTACATATTTTTCAATAAAAAATAAAAGTTTATTATATTTCAATATGTTAACTTTTATCAAGTTTCAAAAAAAACAACCTATATCAAAATACAACCTGTAAATTCAACTAATGCTATATGTTTTGTAGGGGTTTTGGGGGGGGGTAGAAACATTCAAAACCTATAAGTAATATAAGAAAATGAATATATATATATAACCCTCTTTAAACAAAGCTATCATTTTAGATTACGATATAATCTTTTAAAGGCAATCCAAATAAGAGTATCTAAAATTGCAAGTTTCTTCTTTTTAGAATAACGCATATAGACTATCCTTTTAGGATTATATGTAAGCAACTTAACAAAAGAGGTATAGATATGATTATAAGCTCTATACCCCTTGTGAGGTCAACATGCCTATCATCTGAGCATGCTTTATAAGTTATTCAGTTTCTCTAATTTCTAATTTTGGTAAGTTTTTAACAATCTTCATTGTTTCTAAACTTACGATAATAACCCTTTGAAACAACTCTAGAGGATAAGCAGGATTTCCAACAGTTTCAACAGCATAGTGATTGGCATCATTCACAATACCACTCTTTTTATCTGTTTTTACACATTGACGCCCCATAAACCATTCAAGAGCAGGCTTGCCATTGACGATATACTCATAAGCTTACTTAGGGAGATCTGTCATGATGATATTGCTATTATAAGTAACTGTTGATTTATTCTTTTCCTTACTATCCTTAATTTTTGCGAATTTCATTTCTGTAACATAATAAAACTTTTCGGGATTAGAGATGTCTGTTAATTTTGGATTACCCTTTTTAAAGGTCACGGGATAAGGCTCTACAGTTTCATAATTCACGTGCAAATGACCCAGTTCACGTCCTGCTGTTACAAACTTCCAAAAATCATCAGCGCTTTTAACACAAGGGATACGAGGCAATTCTTTAGAGAGGTTATCAGCATAACGGGCACGATAATCTTCTGAATGCAAGAGACCGTAAACATAATAAAACAGATCATCTTTAGTGATAGTTTCATTGGGATAAACGGCTTTAAAATATGCTAATTCTTCATCAGTTATGGCATTACGCATTTTCTTTTTTTCTTATTTTAGTAATAAGCTATCGCCATGCTATTTTTCTTATCAAGCGATAATAAGTGGTAGTCTCTTGTTGTCTCTAATATGTAACAGTTCCAATAAATTTGGTCTATTCTATGAATAACAGTCTTTACTTGAAGCTCAAAATTATATTACATGCAACACCTTAAAATTAAGAAGCATATAGAGTGTATGATTGTCATTTAACAGTGTCATTGTAAAATCTTCAAAAGCGGGGGAAATGATATGGTTTGCACAACACATAAAGCAGGTATATGCAGTACAGTCTATGCTTTTCTCTTAGATTTTAGAAGTATTATTCTCATCAAAAAATTAAAAAATTGTTACGCGGTTGGCGATTTTTTCTGTGACGCTGATGATATGGTTCATTTTGTTGCTCATTTTGAGGGCACAATGAATGCATAGATTTTTTTTCACTTTTGTTTTTGCGGCTTTTTTGTGCCTTTTTTCATGGGCAAGTTTAGCACAAAACATTCGTGAGAAAGCGATTAATCAATCAGAGAGCATCCAACGACAACAAACGCAAGAACAGCGTTTTCAACGATTGCACCGTAGAAACGAAACCCATGGGGTCTTTTTGCCAGATGATGATACCACATCTGCCTATGGTGCTTCGTCTGGTACAACCTGTTTGCTGATCAAAAGTATTGAATTTGTTGATGCTCAGTTGATTTCTCATACCGACCTTCATGAAGCCATTTCTCTTTGGGAAGGGCGGTGTTTGGGGATTGCCGAAATCAACAAAGTGCTCAAAGCGGTGACCAAGCTTTATATGAAGCGCGGCTATATTGCGGTGCGGGCTTATTTGCCTGAGCAAGATTTAAGCGGCGGTCATCTCAAGATTGTTGTAGTTGAAGGTGTGATGGAAGATATTACCCTTGATGGGCATAAAGTTGAGAGGAGACTTCAAGGAGAAATCACCACGGCTTTTCCAAACCTTATTGGGAAGCCGACCAATCTGCGCCAGATAGAGCAAGGGCTTGATCAAATCAATCGGCTTTTCTCACGCCAAGCCACCATTAATCTTGGTGCGGGGAGCAATTCGGGTGGTTCGATACTCGATGTTCATATTGAAAAACAGAAACCTTGGCTTATTACGCTTTCCAGCGATAATCTTGGTGCTAAAGCAACAGGAATTTATCAAACGCGCTTGAGCCTTTCTTTTGATGATCTGTTAGGGATCAATGATCAATGGTCGTTTAGCTATCAGCGCTCCATGGATGGTAGTCCGTATCATTTTTCTCACAAGCGTCCCAATAGTGATACTCTAACGGGATCATTTTCTCTTCCCTATGGCACTTGGACAACAGGTTTTGATGGGACGTGGAGCCAATATCATTCAAGTGTTAAGGGGATATTTTCCGATATTATGACTGAGGGGAAGTCTTTATCGCTGACGCCATGGATTTCACGGGTTATCGACCGTGATCAAGAGGGAAAGACCTGGCTTACGGGACGGTTGACATGGAAATATTCTGATAATTTTATTATGGGCAGTCGGGTTGATGTTTCCAGCCGTAAACTAGCTATTGCAACCTTTGAGCTTGATCACTCGCGCAAGTGGCTTGGAGGAGAATTAAGCGCGCATATAGGGTTTCATAAAGGGTTGGCAATTCTTGGTGCTTATGACGATAAAGAGCAAGAGAATGCAACAAAAAATTCACCCAAAGGGCAATTTTCCAAATTGTCTTTTTCCCTAGGCTACGTGCGTCCTTTTTCGCTCAAACAGTATAACTTTCGCTATAACACACTGTTTTCAGGACAATTATCACCCGACACGTTGTTTAGTTCAGAGCAAATATCGCTTGGTGGTAGTTCCTCTGTGCGCGGGGTGCGTGAGGCGATTTATTACGGCAATAATGGGGCGTTCTGGCGCAATGAATTGTCGCTGTTGTTGCCAGGTTTTTCTTCGAACATGGGGCGTAAATTTATGAGCCAATTTGCCCCTTATATGGCGCTTGATCTGGGAGCCGTGGCCAATGATGTAAACAAAAACAGTTTTGGCGGGTGTCTCGTTGGGGCAACTCTTGGTTTCCATGCAAGCGGAGACATTACGGATGTTGATGTGTCTTATTCGAATATTTTAACCCAATCGACAGTGCGAGAAAAGGGAAATGCGACAGGGTTATTTCAAGTGCGGGCATTATTGAGATTTTAGAGCAAAGGGGCGGTAAAAAATATCGCTGCGCTGTTTACATCCCTTTGGGTTGTTTTTTTAAGAGATAAAGAATTTTATGAGGAGCTGAAGATGCGGAGATTGAAAAATCAAAAGCATAAATTGGGATATGGATACAAGCGAGGAAAGCGCGTTCTTTGTGTTTTGCAGCGAGGGATCCATAAAGGGCTTTCACTTGTTTTAAGTTTTTGCTTAGCTTTTCAGCCTTTGTTGTTGCAAGCACAAGCGCTTGGAGCGCGAAGTCCTGTTGCACAAGAGAGCCAAGGGATTAAAGCAGCTGATGGGGTTGGCTCTGTTTTCCGCCCCACGGTGGGGAAAGCCGGCAATGATGTGCCGCTGATTGATATTGTGCGCCCCAATGGTCAGGGTCTTTCTCATAACAAATATGACAGTTTCAATGTTGATACCCATGGCGTGATTTTGAACAATTCGACTGAGGAAGTCTCGCGTTCACAGCTTGGGGGATTGGTGCCAGGCAACGGCAATTTGCGTTATAGCGGTGCAGCAAAGGTTATCCTTAATGAAGTGGTAAGTGCCAATCGCTCGCGTCTTGAAGGCGTGAGCGAAGTCCACGGGCATATGGCGGATGTTATTATCGCCAACCCCAATGGGATTACCTGTAACGGTTGTGGCTTTATCAATACTCCACGGGTGACTTTATCGACCGGACAACCGATCATTGGAGCCGATGGGGCTTTGAGTGGGTTGCGTGTTGAGGGGGGTGATATCACCATAGGCGCTCGTGGAGCTGATGGAAGTGCATTAGATATTTTTGATCTTGTTTCGCGCAAGATCAGTATCGGAGGTCCCATACAGGTCAAAGGGGATTTGGCTGTTATCGCTGGTCACAATCATTTTGATTATCATAAGCGCGAAGCAACTTCTCTTGGCTCTGATGGCAAAGAGCCAGAATTGGCGATTGATTCCAGTGAGTTTGGTGGAATGTATGCGGGGCAGATCCGCGTGATTGCCAATGATAAAGGCGCCGGCGTTAAGATGCGAGGAGACATGGTTGCCAATGCAGGCGCCATGAGATTGACAAGTGATGGCAAGCTGGTGATTGCCAAAGCACGCGCCAAAGGTGCGGTAAAAGCGCGTTCCCACCACGATAGTGTGCATGTGAAAGATCTGCTTTTTTCAGAAGAAGCGGTTGAACTGAAGGCTTTGAAACATGTTGAATTGGCTGAGCAAGCTCGCGTTGCGGCAAGCGGTGCTGTTGATGTGCGCGCCGATGTGATCAAGCTCCAGTCTCATGCTCTTATAGCAAGCGGTATTGGAAGTGATGGTCAACAGTCAGCGACGGGTTCTTTGCACTTAAAAGCGACAAAGCTTGAGGCGGGAAATGGGCGGATAGCCGCCGGTGATCTTTTAGAGATCCAAGCAGCAACAATTGATCTAAGCCGCATGCAAGACAATGATCAAACAGGGGTTTCTTCCCTTGGCGATCTGACCATTAAAACCAATCAAATCACTGCTTTAAACAACCATATTGGTGCCAAGGGGAATATTGTCTTGAGCGCCGATGATGCGCTCACTGTAGGTGCTGGACATTATAGCGCCGGCGGCTCTCTTTTGGTGCAAGCGGCAGAGCTTACATCAGGCGCTCATTTAGTTGCAGAACAAAAAATAGACCTTTATGCGCGTAGCGGTGATCTTGTCCAAGAAGGCACTGTCTGGTCTAATGGGAAGATAACGCTGGATGCCCATGGAGCCCTCAATCACACGGGTGATATTGTCAGTATGCAGCAGGTTGCCTTGACAGCGGGGGGCATGCTCACAACCGGTCAAGAGAGCACGATTTTAAGTTATGATGTGGTTTTAAGTGCTGATGCTTTAACCCAAGCAGGGACTGTGGAAGCCCAAGAAGGAGCATTAACCCTTCAAGTGCGTGATGGGGTTATCAATAGCGGCACAATGCGTGGTGAGAGTGTCGATGCTCATATTGGTGCATTTACCAATCAAGGGACGTTTATTGCAACCGATGATTTGCATTTGATGGTAAACGCACAAGAAGGCGTCGATCCGCAACAAGCTTTTCTTGAGAATACATCCGAAGGTGTCCTTCAAAGTGGTGGCGTTTTTGTTGTGATCGCAGGGCAATTAGACAATGCCGGTGTGCTTGGCTCTAGTGGTGAGAATGTTGCCCTTAATGTGGCAGGGAATGTCAGCAATAGTGGGCTGATTTACGCCAAAAAATCTATGGATCTATTCAGTGATGGTAATCTGAGCAATATACAGGGCAGAATTATTGCTGAAGAGGCTCTCACCATTGGTGGGCTGAAAGAGATACGTGCTGGTCATATAAATAATGAGGCTGGTCTTCTCAGTGCTTTAGCCGGTGAGATGAAGATTGTTGCAACGTCTTTTGTCAATAAAAGCGCTGAAACGACAAATTCAGACCAACAAAACGCTACACATGATGAAGGTGCGCATGTTTTAGCGCGGGATGGTTTGCGCATTGATGTGGGCAGTTTTGAGAATGTTGATGGTCTCATTTCTACGCAAGGGGCAGTCAATATTGTTGCTGATAGTGTGATCCAAGCAGGGCACATAGAGATTGAGCGTGGTGACCTTCAACTGACCAGCCATGGTGATTTAAGCAATAGTGGCACGATAGAAAGCAATGATACCATTGCTTTGCATGCGCAAACAAATCTCAGCCAAACGGGGCGCATTGTTTCTAAAAAGCGGGTTGAGCTTTCCAGTGATGGCATATTAACAATGGGTGAGACAAGTGAGGTTGGCGCCTATGATGTAACGCTGAAGGCAGGCACACTCACCCAGGCTGGGCTTATAGAGGCGCAAGGTGAGAAACTTACTCTCGAAAGCCACGGTGATTTAACCAATAGTGGTACGATAGCAAGCAATGGCGCAATCACTGTGAATGCGCAAAACACTCTGAACCAAACGGGGCGCATCGTTGCGCAAGAGCGGATAGAGCTCTCAACTGATGGCACCTTGACACTGGGTGAGACAAGCCAAATTGGCGGCTATGATGTGGCGCTGAAGGCAGGCACCCTTAATCAAGCTGGGCTTATAGAAGCGCAAGGTGAGGAACTTACTCTCGAAAGTTACGGTGATTTAACCAATAGCGGTATGCTTGCAAGCAATGGCGCAATCACTGTGAATGCGCAAAACACTCTGAACCAAACGGGGCGCATTGTTTCGCAAAAGCGGATAGAGCTCTCAACTGATGGCACCTTGACACTGGGTGAGACAAGCCAAATTGGCGGCTATGATGTGGCGCTGAAGGCAGGCACCCTTAATCAAGCTGGGCTTATAGAAGCGCAAGGTGAGGAACTTACTCTCGAAAGTTACGGTGATTTAACCAATAGCGGTATGCTTGCAAGCAATGGCGTTATTGCTTTGCGTGCGCAAAACACTCTAAACCAAACGGGGCGCATTGTTGCGCAAAATCGGATAGAGCTCTCAACCGATGGCACCTTGACGCTGGGCGAACCAAGCAAGGTTGCCGCCTATGATGTAATGCTGAAGGCAGGCACACTCACCCAAGCTGGGCTTGTGGAAGCGCAAGGCGGAGTACTTACTCTCAACAGCCATGGTGTTTTAAGCAATTCCGGTATCATGGTGGGCGGTGTTGTTGATGCGAAGCTTGGGTCTTTAGCCAATTCAGGTCAGCTTTTAGCCAGTGACAGTTTTACGCTTATAGCAGAAAGCCATGATCCGTCATTGGGGCAAGTTGCTCTGGTTTTAAATGGTGAAGACGGTGTACTCAAAAGTGGTGGTGCTTTTGTCTTAACCGCAGATGTTTTGGACAATGCCGGCAGTATTGGTTCAAGTGGTGATGGGGTTGCGCTCAATGTGAGCGCTGATATGAGCAATAGCGGGCTGATTTACGCCAAGAAATCTGCCATTTTCTCCTTAGATGGGGATTTTATTAATAAGTTTGCCGACGTCATTGCTGAAGACAATCTCATCATCCGTGGCTTAAGTGGAGAGCGGGCTGGTCATGTGATCAACAGCTCGGGTCTTTTAGAAGCTGTCTTAGGCGATATGACCTTCGATGTCTCAGCGCTTACCAACATGCGTGAAGGTGGGGTTGAAGTTACCGATAAAGTGGTTGGTCACAGTTACGTGCGAGGAAAATGGAAAAAAACCAAGGTTAGACACCACCAGATAAAGGAAGATGTTGACACTACGATCATTCGTCAGCAGCCTCATTTTACCAATGGAGCTGCACAGATTTTAGTAGGACGTCATCTCACGGTTCATGCCGGCGATATCCGTAATAGCTATAGCTTAATTGCTGCTAATGGCAATATTGAAATGCAGGGTGATACGCTACTCAATGAGGGGCGTGATTTAATTGAAAAAACCAAGATTGTAACTGACACACATCGCAGGGAAAAAAATTGCAAAACATTCGGTAATCTAGGGTGTACTACGGGAGGCATTAAAGATGAGGGACATTATACTGATACCAAAACAACCACGCGCACTTATGATGCTGTTTACGGCACGATTGAAGCGGGTGGCACTCTTGATGTCAAGGTTACAGACACTCTTGACAATCATGCGGTGCGCGAGGGAGCCGGTCAAATTGGCTTAAGCTCTGGCAATAAAGGCTTGACTGGCGTTAAAAATACTGACGTTGATGGCTTCAAACCGTCGATCAGCTATAGCTCGGGCGATCAAGGTTTGGCTGGGGGACAAACACCCGATTTTGACGGTTCCAAACCACTGATTAGCAATGATCGATTGGACCGTATTATCAATGGTTTGAAAGGGCACAAAGGGCTTTTTGCACCGAGCATCCAAACACCCGCACCAGAATCCATACAGGTGCCAACGCAAGATGGGCTTAACTCTGTCAAGACAGAGTTGGCTGGCAGCCAATCACCGGATGTGCCGTTTTTAATCGAGACGCGACAGGACTTTATCAATCCAAGTAAATTTTTAGGATCGGACTATTACTTAAAAAAGATTGGCAATTATAAGCCTGAGCACGTGTTTAAAAGATTGGGCGATGCTTATTTTGAATATCGTCTGGTCGGTGAGCAAATCTTTGAACTGACAGGAAATCGCACTCTTCTTGATGTTGAAGATCCCAATGCTCAAATGCAAAGGCTCTATGACAATGCTGTGGAGCAGCAAGGTCCTTTGGGGTTAGTGCTAGGCAAGCCCTTAACGCCTCAGCAGATTGCTGGGATCAAAAAGGATATGATCTGGCTTGAGACCCACCTTGTCGACGGACAAGAGGTCTTAGTGCCCCACGTTTATTTGGTACCCAATTCTTCTTTAGCACAAGATGTTTATGGGGCAAAAACGCAGCAAGAAAATCTTGCCAGTGCACGTTTGAAAGGCAATGGCGTCACCTTGAATGCGGACCGTCTTACCAATAGCGGTGCTGTGGTAAGTGATGATGCACTGCACGTTTCGACCACGCAAACTTTGTTCAATAATGGTGGGTTTTTGCTTGGTACCGGAGCTGTAGAGCTCACCAGTAACGGTCTTTTAGCCAATTCTTCCGGTGTTATTCATGGTGATACGGTTACCATGACGGGTGATACGATTGTCAATAGCACCGCTAAAATCCGTGACACGAATGCATATGGTTTTGTTGATCGAGCTGGGCAGAAGGGACAAATTCTCTCTAATCATGAATTAAACATCCAATCCCTTGGTGATCTTGGCGCAGAGGGTGGGGAATTCACCAGCGGCGGTCCGATGACGGTGATTGTCGGTGGTTCTGCTACGTTTGGTTCATTAGTGCTAGAGAGTGACCATAAGGAAACATTGGAAAAAGGGCATTATAACGCCCAAAGCAGTGAGCACCGTTTGACAGAAGTCAAAAGTGATGGAGATTTGACCATTGTCACAGGTGGTGCACTTAACCTTGAGGGAAAGTTTAAAGCCAAGGGCAATGGTGATTTCACCAGTGGTGGCGCTCTCACCGCGACTTCGGTGCAAGATTTTAACAGTTCTGATTGGGATTATAGGGGCAAAGAAGGCGACAAATCGAAGCAAAAGAATAAGTTTCGTCAACAATCAACAGAAGTTACTACAAACAAAACCACGATAGAAGCAGAGGGCGAACTCTCCATGCATGCCAAAGATGGGCATCTCACACTTGATGCCATCGGGGCAAAAAGTGGTGGCGAGATGCATTTGGCATCAGATACGGGAAAAATCAAGTTTCTGACCAACAAGGATCAAGATTTTAAGGATGTTTATCAGCGTAATGAAAACCTTGTGTGGTGGAGTGAGGGTGACGAAGGTTACCTTAAGGAGACCATCGAGCATGTCACCATAGATGCTAAAGGTGGCATGAAGATTGATGCGGGTGATGGCATTGTTGTTGAATATGAGGCAACTGGTGATTTAGACAAATCTCTTGAGCAATTGTCTCGCTCTCCAGGCTTGGCATGGATCAAGCAACTGCGTGATGATCCAGAATTATCCAAGCAAGTGGATTGGCAAGCAGTTAAGGCTGAATTTAAAGACTGGGATTATAAAGCCCAAGGATTGACAGAAGCCGGCGCAGCTCTCGTGGCATTGGCTGTCACGGCGGTTACGGGCGGAGCAGCCTCGGGCGCTGCCAGTGCCATTACCGGTGCTTTGGGGCTTGGCTCGAGTACCGCCATGAATGCGGCGATACAGGCTGGTGTCCAAGCGCTGATTAACAAAAGCGCTGTGGCTCTTGTCAATAATCGCGGCAATATTGCCGGCGCCTTGCATGAGCTTGGCTCTTCCAAGAATATTCTCAGCATTGTTTCGTCGATGTTGACAGCAGGCTTAACCAGCCAAATAACGGAAATGGCAGGTGTTGGACAATCTTTGCCAAAAACCGCTCCTTTTGTCGATCGCATTGCCCTTGAAGCGGAAAAGAACCTGATCAAAGCCGCCATTGGCACAGGCGTGCAAACGGCTCTTGAAGGCGGCTCTCTTGACAAGAACTTTTTTAACAATCTGCGCATCGCCCTGTCTGATACGGTTGGAAAATCGTTGGCGGAAGAAATCGGCACCGCCAAGGCAGAAGGCAAAATAGATACGGTCACTCAGATCGTTGCCCATGCTGGTCTTGGCTGCTTAAAAGGCGCTGTTGCGAGTGGCGCTTGCTCTGCCGGTGCTATCGGCGGGGCTGTGGGTGAAGCCACTGCTATGCTCCAGTTTAAACTGTGGTCTAAAAATTTAATACAAAAAGAAATAGCAGCATTGGATGGTCGTATTCCAACGGCAGAAGAACAAGCGCGTATAAATGCAAAGATTGAAGCACAGTTTGCTGACTTTAGCGATCGTGCCATTGATGTCGCACGGGTTACAGGGGGCTTTGCTGCTGCCCTTGCTGGTGGTGATGTCAATACTGGCGCGGATGCCGCTGGTAATGCCGCGGAGAATAATTTTCTTCCTGTGGTAGCAGCATTAGCAGCATTCATTGTGTCGCTTACACCAGAAGAGTTGGCAGCTCTGTCTCTTTTTATGGCTGGCGGAGCAACTGTTGTTGGATCCTCTAGCAATGGGACGGCTATAGCTGATTTTCTTGCCTATTGGTTTGCATCGAAAAATTCTGCAGAAGATAGCGAAAAAACAAATCAAAACTCACAAGAAGAAAAAAATAAAGATTCTCAGAAGGAAAGTAAAAATAAGAAAAAAAACGGAAACAATAAAGAACCACAAAACAATAATGATGGAAAGGGTAACATACTTGCACAAGTCAGGAAGCATCATGATAAAAAACGCGATGAGAAAAAACAAGAATTAAAGAATGAAGGATGTATAGTATGCGAGACAGAAATAGTATTCAAAACTAAGACGGATAAGGGGGTAGTAAAATCTCGTGCGGATATCGTTTATATAAAGAATGGTAAAATAAAAATTGGCGAGGTAAAAACGGGGAAGAATGCTACATTAAGTGAACAACAAAAGATTTTAAAAGAGGCATATAAAGAAGGAAATGCTGAGTCCACAAAAGGAAAATTTATAAAATTTTTTAAAGAGAACAAAGAGTTCTTAGAGAAATATCAAGAATCGTTCAAAGATTTTAAAGGAAGTGATAAAGAATTAAACGAGGCTAGTAAAGAATGGATTAAAGAACAATTGAATAATAAGTTAGACAAAACTGACGTTAACGTTTTTCATTATCCAGGACTTTTTGAATGAAAGTGAATAGCGATGCGAACTAAAGACGTGACAGAGATTTTAAAAACGCTTGGCTGGGAGACGAAAGATCAACTATTATTTACAGTGGTAGAACAGTATTAGCGTGAATAAACTGCGACTTATGGAGAATAATCTATGAACTTTTCGTTAAAAAAAATACATCGCCCTGATATTATTTATGTGGAGAAAGGTGTATTAAAAGTTATTGATATAAAAACTGGTAATTTTCAATTAACAGAATGTCAAAAAGATTTTGAAATAGCGTATAAAACAGGAGATGCAAAACCTTTTGGAAAAATTATGAAACGCTATCTAGGGGAAAATAAGGAACAGCTTAATAAATACCAAGAAGATTTGAAAAAATTTGAAGGAGATGCAGAGCTTCTGAAAGAGTTTAGAGACAATTGGAGTGAAAATCAAATAAACAAAGAGTGGAATAGAATAATTCCTTATACAGTTAGCTGTTATCCGGCGGTTGGAGAAGAGTGAAACATTATGCAAACTAAAGATGCAGCAGAAATATTAAAAAGTCTGGGCTGTGAGCTCTATCGTGATGAAGTAGGCGATACATTTGCCTATTATTATCTTCCGGATCGCATTGTGGATTTGAGCTATGGTGTGAAACATGAAACGGATGGTGAAAAATTTTGGTTATTAGCTAGTCTCACAACGGCTTCTTATAGTCTTGCTTGTGAATATTCTAGGGGGCAAAAGTCACGGTATGGATATATACTCTATCCAGAAATAGGTGATTTCGGGGTTACGGTACCGGATCTTTCAGAAAGTCATATTGAATCTGCTTTAAACAAAGTCATTACTTGGGCAAAAACACGAAATATTAAACAAAAATTACATGAAGAAGCTGCTAATCATTCTCTTGTTGCAAAGGCTCTTCTCGGCGAGATAGAAGCTTTAAGGAGTTATGAGTCTACGCCCAAAATAAACGTATCAGAATTTTCTGATTATAAAATGATGACGTGGAATGAACGCTTGCTTCTTTTTGCACAGGCCTATAAAAATGGGGAATTAGACGATATTCTAACGCGCAATAAGCCAAAACAGCGCTCGATAAATCTCATCGCAGCAAGTCGCATCCTCAAAACGCGAGGATGGATTGCTATGGAACCTGAGAGAATGTTTCTCTCTTTGCCAGACCGTTTTATTCAATTTGATTTTGGCTTTATACGTCTTCCTGATAATTACAATGTTCGTCTTGAAGCTGAAATATCTAATGAAAAGATTTCTGTAGCTTGCAAATATATTCACTATAGGAGAGAATATAATTGGATACGACCTACGGATATTTATAAGTCTTTTAACACGATAGGAGGAGGGATTTTTAGTGGTTTTGGCAAGGAAATTGATATTTGTGTAGAGGAATTGAATGAGCAAGAGTTAACAAAAATCTCTGAGCGGATAATACAGTGGGCACGTGCCCAAGATTTACAAGCATCAATAGAAAGCAAAACACGTGTTCAAAAGTATAGCTACAATATAGATATAGTCTGGCATTTGGCTTGTTTAGCGTTGACAGGTCGAATTGATATCCTGAAATCTTATAAAAATTTTCTAGAAGCTGGTACGATTTCTGAACATTTGGATGATGATGAAGTAGAAAAATATGTTAACCATGCCTTTGAATTTGCTGAAAAACATCTGAAAATCCTTAATGAGCGAGAGTCAGCAGAAGCACATCTCAGTCCACAAGTTTTGATTACTTTCAATAAAGTTACAGAGCAATTAAAAGAAATGGGGTGGACAGTTTATCGTGATAAAAACTACAATCGCAATGCTTATTTTGTAAGTAAAGACCGTATTATCAATATAATGTATAACCTTCAAAGTGATGAAGAAGAGCCGATTGTTGCATTTAAGGCTTCCCTTTCAACACTTAGTTTTTCTACGGCTCATAGAGAGATTTTCTATAATATGCCTCAATATATAGCCCTCAAAGAAGCAGAAGAAGTTTATACAGTTTCTACTACTGAATTGGATGAAGGCAAGCTAAAACAGATCAGTGCGGATGTTCTTGAATGGGCTGATCGGCAAAATATTAATCAAATCATTTATGATTATGCGGCTTTGCCAACAAACAGTGAACTTGATCTTGTAGCGCGTCACCTTATTGCGCTTGTTTTGATTGGGGATGTTGAAAAGCTCAAATCTTATAAGGAGAATTTTAGAAAGGGAAATTCTTTAGGTTTTGTGGAAGAAATCTCAAAATATAGAATTGATAATCTCCTCACTCTTGCACGGGGTTATCGAGCAGGTTTTCCGAAAAATGCACCGATTTTAAGCTTGGATCCGCAAACAGCATCTGTTGCTTCCAAAACTATTGCTGTTGAGGCGACAGAGGAAGCGGATGACACTGATGATCATCTCACCATGGAAAGTGCTCATGCACTTTTAAAAAGCTTAGGCTGGTCAACCGAGAAAATCAATGAGAATGACCATATGGCAAGCTATCAATTGGCTGATCGTGAAGTAGATATTCTTTATAACGACGAAATTGCCAAAGACTACCCACAATTTGATAGCGCCTTTTTGATTAGCACGGGCATTCTTTCCACCGCTTGTAAATTCATTGATCCTACCCACACGGAAGATATTCCAGATATACAGCTTAATTTTGAAGCCAAGGGATTAGAAATCTTTGAACCAGAAGTCACTACGGATCGTTTAACACAGGCGCTTGATGATGCGCTAGAATGGGCAGTCAAAGACATTGACCTTTCTAAAAGACTTCGCTCTGATTATGGCACTGCTCCTTGGGAAAAAGGCGCTACGTCTAAAGCAAACGATACGGATTATGCTTTACTTCATCTTGGCGCTCTTGCTTTATTGGGTGATGCTGAAACCTTACAATCTTATCAGCAAAGCTTTACGGCAGAGGATCACCTAGGCTTTGACGAGAGCATCAACAAAACCCACCTTGAACGTGCATTAGCTTTAGCCAAAGAAGTAGCAAAGGTGAAGCAAGTGAGTTACGCTTTGATTAAACAGGTGGCAGAAAAGCTTGATGATCCACAAGAGGTTACCAGCAAGGAGCAACCCCGCTCGTGGAAAGAGAAAATAGTCAATTTTATCGGAAAAAAAGACAAGAAATAGCACCTAAAAAATATCAAAAAGATTTCAGAAATTTAGAAAATAAGATGCGCTCCAAAGCCTTGATCACTAGTTGAGAAACTCAACAGTGGTATGGCTCTGATCATGGTTTTGGTGCAAGATTTTAAGGAAACAACCTATAAAAAAAGATCTATAAAATTATTCCATAGATGATCAAAATCCCTTTTAATGGATTATTGTCTATTTTATCGGTTATGTCAGTTTATTTAACAGACGAATCTTATGATTTTAGTGAATGATTAAAATGTGCTTTATGAAAAGCATATGATCCTTTAAAGTCTTTCAAAAGAAAGGGATTATAATCATAAGAAATGCTATCAAAACTATTATGGTACTTAATTTTGAGGATTTTGAGGGTTCCTTTTCCCCTCTTATATATTTTTTTCAATCAAAAATAAAATAATACATATAAGCGGCACTCCCAAAGCCCCCCAAAACTAATGATGGGGAGTGCTTTGAAGGTTCACTGTTATATTGTTTAATGTTTTATAAGATTTCCAAATTGCTTCAGTGTGATGTCTTATGACTTTTCACTAAAGGATGCTGTTCATAACGTATGATAGGTCTACCGCCTTGGGAGCTATTGTCTCCAGAGATTTCACGAAAAACCGTCATCGTTTATTCCACGCTGTATTGCTTGAATGATGGGAATAATTCGTGAGGGTTGAATGCCTCCAATCATAGATAAAGTGACATGAGGGATAAAAATGGTTCCACGCTCGATACGCTCACAGGTAAATTGATCATCTTCATTAAAAGCCGTTAGATAAAAAGCACGGTCTGTTTGATATTCCTTACGTTCCAGATTGGTTAAAAAACCAGATAACTCATCACGAACCATTAAGAGACCACGGGGGTTTTCTTTTAACAATTCCCCAAGCTTTTCGACCATGACATCATTGATAATAAAATGTCGTTTACCAAGAGTATCATCATTATTTTTACGAGTAGAAACTAAGCGGTGTGCAAAGTGATTATGCCAATCATATTCGCAATATTAGAAAAATAATAATTTATCATTATTTACTGATACGGAGCGCAGTATTGTAGAAAATAATTTGCTTCAATTACCAAGTAAATAAAAATACAGTTGATTAAGGAAATTTTTGCTTTGTATGAAGCACACGTAAAATACGCACAACGCCATTTGAAATATCATAAATCATGATATAATTTGGATGTACAATAAGTTCACGTGTATTTACAATTCGTCCTAAACGACCAAGAGTAGGAAGTTTAACAAGTTTTTCTACTTTTTCAGATAAAAGCTGATCAAACTTTAAGGCAGCGGAAGGATTATCTTGTGATATGTATTCACGTATCTTTTTGCGGTCAACGTGTGCTACTTGTGTCCAAATTAGCTTCATAAAGTTGATCTATCGAGTTTACTTTGTGTTTTTAATCGCCATTCCTTTGCTTCTGCTTCGATTTCTTCAGAAGATATTATATCACCTGCATTAGCAGAATTTATCCCTAATTGAACTTGTTCCCGAAACCATAAATCGTATGCACTTTTTTCTTTTTGTTCTTTTACGATATCGCGCATATAATCGCGCAATAATTGTGCAGCAGATCTATCACACGCCTTTGCTGCTTTGGAAAATTCATTTTTTAATACATCATCGACGCGAAAGGTAAATGTTGTCTCAGCCATTTTACGACCACTTAATGTGTTACAAAGTAGTTCTAATGTAATACATTTTTACTATTTCTTCAATAGCTACTGTTAGAATAGATATCTTATATCTATTTTGCATTTTCATAGGGTTGAAAGAGGCGCCCATGCCAAACCCTCAGCACAGCACGTGTAATACCCTGCGCATGCGTAAAAGAACACATCATTTAAAATCCTATAACGTTGCGTCATAGGACGGATTGTGCACTCTCTAGGGTGATGAGCTTGAGAAAGCCTTGTCCATCCTTACGTGACAAGGTTTTCTTTTTATGCCGCGTCACTTTGACGTTGCTGTTTTGCTTGCTCAATGACATTGATAAGATCCGATTGTAACCAACGCGATAAAAAACCAAATTTTAGGGGTTTGGGGAGAGAGCCATTGGTCACATGACGGCGGAATGTTGATACACTCATATGAAGCAGTTTTGCACTTTCACGGTCTGTTAAAAGAATATCATTTTCTGTCATACTAAAATCCTTTCAAAAGTAAAAAAATGAGAACAAATCATAACTATTTATTAACCACATTTTGGTTCATTTTTGAAGGTATTTTATTTATAGAAAACAATATTTTATCATAGTTTTTCTGATGTGATAATTTATGAATCTTATTGAGAGAGAATGAGAGAAAAGAGAGCTAAAGTTATCCACAGATCATGGGGTTATGCACCCCATATCTTAAGATTGACCCGTGACATAAGCCGCCCATTTATCCATATAAACGCGGCGCTGTTCTAGATAGTCAGTGCGACGATAGGCACGCTCTACTTTACCGCCGACCGTATGACTTAGAATGGTTTCAGCGACCTCATAGGGAGCATCGGTTGTTTCAGCGAGCCAATTGCGTAAACTAGAGCGAAAACCATGGGGGCAGGCTTCAATTTTATTTTTTCTCATATACGTAGCCATACATTTCTCAGCGAGGGGACCACGACCTCTAGCAGAAAAAAAGAAATCATTACGAGAGAGCAAGCGCGCTTGTTTTAGAATTTCTAATGCTTCTGTTGATAGAGGCACGCGAAATTCTGTTGTAGCATCACGCCTTCCTTTCATATTCTCAGCAGGAATGGTCCATATATCCTCCTCAACTTGATCTTTATGAATATGACGTAAAGGATTGGTACGAACGCCTGTCAGAATAAGCAAACGCAAAGCCAGTTGTGTTATGGTTGATGCTTCACAGAGTGTTTTATAAAAAGCCGGCACATCTTTCCAATCCATGGCTGGTAAATTTTTGACTTTATGGCGTTGTTTACCTAAGAGCGCGCGTGCTTTTTCTGTTGCTTGTAAATCAACATTCAATCCTAAGGCAGCCGCATGTTTGAGACAAAGGTTGAGACGGATAAGAGCTCTATTAGCTGTTCCAGCTTTTGTATGCCAAATAGGGGCAAGAACATTGCGTATCTCTGTTTGTGTAATCTCAGAAACGGGAAGACAGCCTAATTTGGGCAGAATATGAAGGCGTAATGGTAAAAACCAATCCCCATCTTTACCATCATTTTTTAATTCAGCTTTACGACTTTCAAAAGCATCCAACGCGATATCTTTTAAATAATGGAGATTACTTATTGCCTCACGCCTTTGTTTTTCACGTTCTTTAATAGGGTCACGCCCTTCACGAAGAACAGAACGCCACCCAGTTGCCAATTCACGAGCTTGTTTTAAAGAAACATCTCTCAAGGCACCCAAGCCCATTTCACGGCGCCGCCCATGAATGGTAAAACGGTAAATCCATTGAGCACCTCCATCTTTACGCTTATGAAGTAACAAGCCGGCACCATCATTATATTTGCCAGCCCCCAATGTTGCGACAGCCCTTGCATTAAGACGGTTCATAAGAGCCATTTTTAGTCCTTTCTTATACAAATTTGATCCACACGCTCATCCCACTTGTTATGTGCAAATAGTGGTTTTGATTGATTCAAGATAAACAGATTTGAAATGAGAGAATCTTACGTTATTCGGGACTCTCACTCAACATACAAAACAGTGAATTATCATTATAAATCAATGCCTTGTACGATTACGACGCACTCTTGTTGAGAAGGGGTTTTTACAACGCCATGGAGGCAAATATCAACGCATGCGCTAAAAGAGGATGAATAACCTTCCACTAAAAAAATATAATTTCATTAAAAGGTTATAAAATCATTCATCTCATTCATATGTTGACAATCTATGGAGCGGTTAGTACATCCCCTTCATAAAGGATACATTAGAGTAACAAGAATGCGGGGGAAAAACAAAAATGTGGGGTGTCAGTTGGTTATCAAATAGGATTAGAAACAGTCAAAACCATCAAGAGAAGATATGGGATCAAGGTCTCAATGACCTGACGATTATTGCGCGAACACCAAGGCATAGTGTTGTTGCTCAACCCAGATCATGCTCGATATTTCTAAAAACATCGTAGAAAAACAAAAAATAATATTCTTGCAGTGGACTGACCGGTAAATCAATAAAGATACTATTTCAACGAAATGTGTTCAGCGGAAACAGGGCTCATAAGACGTCCTCAACAGATACAACAAAATGTATTTGATCATTTAACAGCACTTCTATGGAAATTCCATGAGCAAAAATAAAATTCCTTTTTTCATCTATAGCGCAGTTTTTCTTTCTGAATTTTCCTTTTTCTTTGTACTCCCTCTGATTGGAAACTCTTCTCTCATAACTGCTGCCAATGTTGCTTTTTATCTCGCTGGATCGGTAATCCTTGAAAGTATTCTCATGGTAACCACAACGGGTTTATTAGAAAGATTTTCGCGTAAACTCTTAATGGCTACCGCCTTTATTTTAAGGAGTACCGCTTTTCTATGCATTATCCTATCGCTCACACCTTCTGCATGGTTGATCTTTTTTACCTTAATGGCTTTTTCGCAAGCAGTTTCAAAGCCATTTTTGAGAGAAATTCTATCAGAACATCTCAATGGAAGTATTCTTAAACGCGCATTAACTCTCTATTCGTTTTTTCAAAACGCTACTGTCGTTATCGCCCCTCTTGTTGCAACGAGTGCTATAAAATACAATGCATCAGTTTTTTTGATGGCTTTTTTTGCACTCATTGGTTTGTATCTTTGTGTTTTATCCATTCAAATTGTTTATCACTACCCCCATAAAAAATTATCTCTTGAAAAGAACAAAAAAATAAAGAAGCCTTTTCTTTCTTCTTTAAAAACAATAATCCATAATCGTTCTATCACTTATTTGCTGGTCACGGCTTTGCTTTGTGCATTCCTCATGGGAATTTTCATCACCACCACAACACTTCTCAATAAATTTGACAGCAATCTCGCCCCTTATAGTGGAATTTTCTTTTCAATTGTTGGCATCAGTATTTGTATCTGGCAAGGAATAATCAATAAACATCTCAGCCTTTCTGATAAATCAACTTTCTACCTATTATGGCTTATGGGAAGTTTCGCTGCATTTTTCCTCATGGGTGGCGTCTTTACCGCTGTGACTGCGTTAATTGCCTACAGTGTCTATGAATCTGTCATGGTTCCAGAAATATACTATCAAGCAGGGAAAACAACTACATCCCTCTCTGCCAGTGTTCTTTTTAGTTATATTCTTGTTATTTCAAATATTGGCCAAGCCGCCGGCTCATGGACAAGTGGATGGATCATCAGCCATTTCAACAATCACATCGCTTTCACCTTTTGCATAATTGTTGGTGTCTCCGCCTTTGCTTATTGCCTTTGCCTCATGCAAACTAAAAAAATAAGGAACTTCAATGTCACATATAATTTTTGAAAACCAGTAGCACAACAAGGGTGCCCAAAACACTTCGCCATAAATGGCTCAATTATGAGTTTGTAACACACTCTGCAGCAAAGAAGCTCGAAACGGTCTTTAAAGATTGCTCTGTAAACGCCGTTGCAAATTGTCTCACAGCTTAAAGGATTATGGGGGGATTTTTATTTGTACATGAAATTTGTAGACTGCTCAAAGTAACATATTATCCATTTGCCTCTATGGTTGATCCTGAAACTCTGAGTTCAGCTATCGAAGAATTTTCTATCGATACCATCATATGCCTGCCAAGTTTTGCGGATAAACTTATTACGATATCTCGGAAGCAAAAATTAAAATGTCTAAAAAACCTATTCTATCTTTGAGAAACCTTTCAACCTGAATCTGTGTTGAAAATAAAAGACATAATCCCTGAATTAGATATTAAACCCCTTAGCTTTACCACAAAAGAAACTTCTCCAATAGGATTCCAGTGTTCCGAGATTGATGGTGACATTTATCATCTTTATGATCACATTCAAGTAAAGTCAAATCCTGAAAATGATGAATTAATTGTCTCTGTTTTTTATCCTGAAGATGTACCATTACTTGAGCACGCCACAGGTGATGTTGTTCATATTGCATAGGATCAATCATGCGATTGTGGCTATCATGGCCATACCTTACACCTGAAAGGAAGAACACTAACTTTTTATAATATATTATGGGAACTTCAATTTCTGTACACGATTTTACAAATATCTTAAATCTTCAAGGTTGCACTCTTTCGGCGAAAGACTATTCAACTCATTATAATCAATCAATTTGAGAACGGTGTTGGCGTTTTATTGTTTATTGATTCACGTTACGATATTGAGAGAAATGCCCTTTTATCATCCCTCTCATCCTCTTATCTGATAAAAGACATTATCAATAAATCACAATTTTTCCATGTTTGCTTTATGCAGAAATCTCAATTTATTCGCTCCTCAAGCTCTGAAAAAATAAAATCCTTTTTTCAAACGACTGAATATCCTATAGTGCTTGATGGTGATTTAGTAGAAATTAAATAAGATAAGATTATAAACTTCATCGATAAGTTCTTCATTATCACTGGAATCTTACACGTTTTTTTCCTTGCTCTTAGCGCAATAAGCCTTTCCATAAAAGCATTTCGAATAAAATAAAACACGACCTTTAAAGTAATTTGCACAAAAGTATATTTAAGGTAGGGTAAAAAATCATCTGATTTGTATCTCCTTGTACAGAGGACAGAGATAGACACCTTGCGCATAGATATGTGGTTAAGCTCACAGGAAAGGTAAAAGCGTAAAAGAGAACAGCACCTCTTTTAGGTTAGCTTCTTCGAGCCTTTTAAGTGCAAAAATTACAGAGCTTAAGTTTTAGTTGAACAAACCCTATTGTAAGGGTCAGGCTGTTAGTTATAAGGCATTATCTCAAGCTATTAGCTATTTAGTGTTCACTTTTTCACAGACGATAATACCTCTGAACTTCTTTATTATAAAATTGCTGCAAGAATGTTCCGCCTGCTTTGAAAAGACAAAAAACATCCATAGCTGATCTCTAAGAGCATGCTTTTGTGTGGTGTAGCTTTACAAAAACAGCTTCTAAAAAAGCCCCAAGCCTATACAGCTAAAGGAGGGGATGTGAAGAAGTATTATCTTTTAAGGATTAAGGAGTATGGCTTTCTGGTAAAAATATCGTTCTAGCTCTATAACAGGTAGCCTCTTGAACGATGTGGTATAAGGAGCAAAAGAGATACAAGAACGCCCTTATTTTTCACAAGCTTTTGTTCTCTGAAGATTATCTAGTAAGACTTAAGCGCGCCCGCCCCATTCCCTCAGTATAGCCTTCTCTATAGCTTATAAAACCCAATATTCCTATAGCGAGATAAAATTTAATGATCACGCGCTCTATAACTTCCCCTCCCCACGTGCCAGCTTCCATTCAAACGTCAGTACCGATGGCTGCAAAAGCAAAAAGCCACCTCTTCTTTTTCTCACGCAGAAAACTTTTTCTCCATCACGCTCATTTCAAAAAGAGATCGCAAAAATCATCAATTCTTCAAAGAACATGCCATCCTAGAAGCGGCAAAAGGTGCTAGAGCAGATGGCCCAAGAGATGATGTGAGATGTCCCTTTCAAAACAGATAGTACATTGCGCCAAGGATAGGGATATACAGCGTCTCATGGCTTTCTCAATTATGATTTATGTATGTTAGGATAGGTGTAAGAAGCTTTTCTCTAGATGCTTTAACGATAAGAGAATGACAGCAGATACAGAATCACCCTTACGTTTTTTTTCTGTCTGTTCCGATACACAAGTTAGCAAACCTGATAAAAACCAAGATTCTACTGCAATG
>NZ_JBHILY010000099.1:0-556 GCF_042193555.1 Bartonella sp. PS17NMGDW
CAGCATGGAGAAGGAGAGAAAAAAGGCAACAGCAAGATCACGTTTCTTAAGGATGGTGAGCTCTCAAAAAGCTCAACGGATGCGGTTAATGGCTCACAGCTCCATTCTACGAACACAGCCCTTGCGGAATATTTTGGTGGTAATGCCAAGTATGAGGACAGCAAATGGACAGAACCTGATTTCAAAGTTGCGCAATTTGGTGCTGATGGCGTAGAAGGTGACGAGAAGACTTATCATAATGTTGCTGATGCTTTTGAAGGTGTTAACAGTGCTTTCACCACTTTGAATGAAGAGATTGTCGATGTAAGAGATAGTATCCTTGTTAAGCAAGAAGAAGAGGTTACTTTAGCGCGTAGTCTCCGTGCGGGGGGATCGGGTACTATCACCATTGGTAAGGCATCAGGCGGTACTGAAGTAAGTATTCTGAATAAAGATAATGAGAAACGGACCATTTCTGGTGTGAGTGCTGGAACACTCTCAGAAGACTCAAGCGAAGCGGTTAATGGCTCACAGCTTTTTACCACCAATAAAAATGTTACTACAGTTGCTGAGCATA
>NZ_JBHILY010000100.1:0-551 GCF_042193555.1 Bartonella sp. PS17NMGDW
CAACATAGCGAATAAGTCTGGTGAAACGCGTACACTTTCGGGTGTTAAGGATGGAACTCTTGCCAAAGGCTCAAATGATGCAGTGACGGGTTCCCAGCTTTATGCAACGAATGAGAATGTGAAGGGTGTCAGTGATGATCTTCAGACAGTTGCTGAGAATGCCTCGAAATATTTAGGTGGTGGAGCCGATGTCTTAGAAGGGACCGAACCGAGCTATAAATTAGATGATAAAGAATATCATGATATTTCGGGTGCGTTTGGTGGGGTTGATCAAGGCTTCAAGGATCTTAAGGATCAAGTTGCCCAGAACAAAGATGAGGTTTCCGAACGTCTTCAAGATGCGTTGTTGTGGGATAACGGGAAAGGTGCGTTTGTCGCACAGCATGGTGCAGAAAAGAGCAACAGCAAGATCACGTCTCTAGCAGCGGGTAATATCTCTAAAGATTCCAGTGATGCAGTCACGGGTTCTCAGCTTTACGGCTTTGGTAGTGATGTTGCTCAGTCTTTGGGTGGTGGAGCCGGTTATGAGAATGGTCATTGGACAGGTCCTC
>NZ_JBHILY010000101.1:0-542 GCF_042193555.1 Bartonella sp. PS17NMGDW
AAAAGAACGGCAGAGTTTAATCCCGAAAAGCTGTTATCAAGGATGAGACGTGTTAGACAGAAGCTTCTTGATACGACGATCTTAAATTTATCATGGGATCGGGTTGTCGAGCTTTTTGATGCACCCGACAGTTTATTTTATCTAGACCCGCCTTATCTTGTGAAGAAGAAGTGTTACAGCTCTGGGAATTTTGTTGAAGATGATTTTGTGAGTATGGCAAAAGTTCTCAAAAGCATACAAGGCAAATTTGTCTTGAGTCTCAATGATTGTGATGCGGTTCGAGAGATCTTTAAGGATTTTGACTTTTTAGAATTAGAGACCCTTTGGACATCTGGTTTTGCTAAAAAACCACCCCGAAAAGAACTCTTGATTCGCAATAATTGAAGAAAATCATAAAAAGATTTGTTAGAATCAGAAGAAAATATTTCTTCTCTAATAGGACTTTTTATATGGCTACATCTTTTGGTAAAATTTTACGGAAACTTCGGGTTGATCATTCAGAACGCCTCTTAGATATGGCTAAGAAATTAGACATATCTGTA
>NZ_JBHILY010000102.1:0-540 GCF_042193555.1 Bartonella sp. PS17NMGDW
TATCTGCGTGCGTATGTGATTGCAGAACCAACCGATTGTATATTTGACTTGCATCCTTTCGTGTCATAAGGAAACTTTCCTTCTGTTGAGATTTTATTTCCAGACGGATGCGTCAAAGTCATTTCTATAATTATATTGTCTGAACTCTGTTCTTTGATACGAGAAAACAAAGCAAATCGGTGTTTTGCAAGAGTATTTTTTACAGCATCAATGTACTGGTCAAGGGTTGCATATTGGCTGTTTGTATGGGTGTTTGTAGAGTTTTTTTGTATTTTTTGATATTCTATTTGCATATTCGAAAGATCACTGGCAAATCTTTCGTAGTTTTGTCGTTCTATTTCTTTTTCTCGTAATGCGATCAGGCGCTCTAAGCGGTCCATATCGACGTCATTTCCTAAGGCTTTATTTAAAATGCGTTCCATAGCAGTTTGTTCGACGGCTAAATGCTGTGTTTCTTCAATTTCTGTTAGGTTAGTGTTTTGTTCCCTCATCTTGATTTCCTCCTATTTGAGCGCAATTCCCCCGTGGCGTGAATCACGC
>NZ_JBHILY010000103.1:0-539 GCF_042193555.1 Bartonella sp. PS17NMGDW
GGACTTGTGGCACTTGGTTCGTTCATTTTTGGTCCACTCATTGCCGCATTAGCCGCAGCGGGAGCAGCGTTTGTCACGCTTGGCTATACTATAATGACGACACCTATCGGGTGGCTAATTGGCGGCATCGCAGCTCTTGTTGGAGCTGGATATCTGCTCTACAAAAATTGGGACAAAATCAATGGCTGGCTGCTTACATCACTAGCCATAGTAAGCGCAGTTTTTATCAGGCTTGCTTTCGCTCTTTCAGGACCAGTGCTTTCAGCCTTCACTTCCGTTAGTTCTAAAATTACCGGTCTGGCTGCAAATCTTGGAAAATCCCTGCTCTCAAAAATAATCGCAGCAGATAAAGCTTTTATTAGATTTTCTGCTACTCTGGGAAGATCACTGCTTTCAGCATTAGCCTCAGCTGCTTCTGCAGTCGCTAGTCTTGCTTTAACTCTTGTAGGGACACTGATTTCGGCAATAACTGCCGTTGGTTCTGCTTTTATATCGCTTGGTATCGCAATCATGACCACTCCTATCGGCTGGATCGCTGG